>JAACVI010000578.1 GCA_009992505.1 Myxococcales bacterium | reverse complement strand
TCATGCCGATGAGCGGGATGCCCTGCTTGGCGGCCAGGCGGAAGAGGCGCGCGAGCTTCTGGCCGTTGGTGGCGTCCATGGAGCCCGCGCGGACGGTGAAGTCGTGTCCGTAGCAGGCCACGTCGCGGCCACCGATGCGCAGGATGGCCGTGACCAGCGACGCGCCGTCGAGGTTGGGACCCCAATTCGTGAACAGGTACTCGGGCTCCTCCCGCGTGAGCGCCTCGATGCGCTCGAACACGGTCATGCGCCCCTTCTGATGCTGGCGCTCGATGGCCGCGGCGCTGGCCGCGGTGAAGCAGCGCTGGTTCAGCTCGCGCGCCTGGATCAGGGCGTCTTCGTACACCCCCGCGACGGGCGGGAGCGTGGAGGAGGGGGCGGGCTCGTCGAGCGGATCGTTCATCCGGGGAACGAGCGCTTCTTGGGAGGGCGTCGGCGGCATGGCGAGCGAGGATGGCAGGAGGACGGCCGCGGATCCAGCGGCGCGAGGCTCGCGTCGCAGGCTCGTGCCGTGGATCGCGTCCGCTCAGGTCACGGGCCGCACGACCAGGAGAGCGCCGGGGCGGCCATCCAGCACCAGCATGCGCGGCGCCTCGCGGTAGGCGCCCTCGCCGCTCTGGGGCAGCTCGGGCACGAGGCGGCGCTCGGCGGGTCCCGCGACCTCGAGCGTGTCGCCCGCGCGCACGACGATCTCCGCGTCGTGGTTGACGGGGCAGGGCTGACCCACGGCCGGCAGGAGCGTGAAGAAGTCGTCGTCGAGCAGGGCCGTGCCCGTCTCGTCGCGCAGGAGCAGCTTGCCGCAGGCCAATCGGGTCTCGACCGCGTCGTCACCCGCGGCGTGGCGCTCGCGTCGACGCCAGAGGAAGAGCGCGACCTTTTCACCGGAGGGATGGCGCACCGGCTCCACGACCTCGACGCGACCACGCACGTGGACCCGCCCCGGCTGCGTCGCTTCGATCGAGGTCGTGGCCGGGCGCAGCTCCCGCCGCGCCTTGCGCCCCTGGTTCAGCACGCGGATCTCACGCGCCAACGCGTGGTAGGTCGCGCTCGGCGGGCCGATGAACGCGCTCTCGGCGATGACCGCCAAGGCGTCCGCACCGGCCAAGGAGCGCGCGAGCATCTCGTGCTCGAAGGTCGGCGGCGGTGGGTTG
>JAACVI010000373.1 GCA_009992505.1 Myxococcales bacterium | reverse complement strand
CGATGGCGTCCGTACAAGGCGCGGCGCCCGCGGTGCACACGCCCTCGATGCACAGCTCGGCGCCATTGCAGAAGCACGAGTCGTTGCACTCGCTGGTCGACGCGCAGGGCTGCCCCAGAGTCGCGCCCATGCCCTCGGCGGTGCAGCCCACCGCGCCGTCCAGGCTCGCGTCCGCGGCAGCGTCCGAAGGGAAGCCCGCGTCGCCGACCAGGCTCACGTCGGGCAGGGAGCGAACTCCACCGGTCTCGCACGCGACGAGCGCCACGCCGGCGAGCGCGATGAACGAGACAGCGGAGAGGTTCACGCGGAAGCAGGATCGAGGCATGCGGCGACTCACGGAGCAGAGGTGGTGATTTCGAAGGTGTAGGCGCCGGCGCTCGAGGTCCCGAAGCCATCGACCACGAAGAACCAGGTGCCAGCGTCGAACACGCGATCGACCAGGCTCTGCACGCCGTCCCCGCCGTCGTCGTCGCAAACCACCTCGGTGCCCGCGCCGCAGCTCGTCTGGTGTACGTGCAGGACGGTGTCGAAGGACGAGCCGTCGGTGGTGGCCACGACGTGTCGCGGCTCCGTCAACGTCAGCGAGAAGACCGCGTCCTTGGACTCGGCGCCCGCGCCACAGCTCGCGCCTCCGAGATCCGCGAGCATGGTGGTGGTGTCACCGGTGAAGAGCCCGCCCGTGGGCGGCACCACGTAGGCGTCGCCACAGCTCTCGTTGCCGGACACGGCGACGGAGGGCGTCGGCGGAACCGCGGTGACGTTCAGCGTGAAGCCGCGTCCCGAGGACGACTCGACGATCGCATAATAGGTGCCCGCCGGCAGATCGCGGAGACTGGCCCGCGCGGGGCTGCCGGAGACACAGCGGATCTGGCTCGCGCTGTCGACGCAGTCCGGACGCACGGAGACGTTGACGTAGCTGCCGGAGCCGTCGATCTGCACGGTCACGTCGCTGCGCGCCGCCAGATCGAAACTGTAGACGGCGTCGCGGTAGGAGTAGCCGCAGGTCGTGTCGAGGTCGTCTTCCTTGTCGCCGAGCGTCCCGACCACGGGCGTGCCGATGGTCAGGGGAAGCGGCGACGCGCAGGTGTCGCCCGCAGGCACGGGCGTGGGCGCCTCGAAGAGCACGCTGAGGTCGAAGTCCACTTCACGGTAGGAGGGGCCCTCGACGACCAGGCTGTAGGTCCCTGCGGCGAGCTGGTGCAGACGCGTCCCGGCCGGCGAGCCACGTACGCAGCGCAGCTCGCTCGAGGCGGAGTTGCAGGTCGGGCCCACGGCCAAGGCCAAGGTGTCCCCGCTGCCTGCCACGGCCGAGAGCACCACGTCGCGCGGTGCGTCCGAGGCGTCGATGGTGAAGGTGTAGGTCAGATCGGGCGAGCCGCTGTAGCCACAGCTCGTGCTCACGTCGTCGCCGACGTCGACGAAGCTGCCGTGGAAGACACCGCCGGCGCTCACATCGAGCGGGGAGGCGCATGTCGAGTTCGTCGGCGCGGGCGAAGCCGGCGTGAACTCGACGTCGACGTTCACCTCGCCGCCGCTGTCGGCCACGACAACGAAGTACGTGCCGGCCGCCAGGGCGCGGCTGCGCACCGTGCCCGGATAGCCGCTCTGACACTCGAATTCCGTCGTCCGATCCTCGCACGTGGTGCGCACGGCAACCCAGGTCACGCTGGATCCGTCCGCGGAGATCATGACGTCCTTGGGCTCCGTCAGCGTCAAGCTCAGCACGAGATCCTTGCGACCCATGCCGCCGCAGGTGAGGGAGTAATCCCCACTGGCGCCTTCGCTGTTGAGCAAGAAGCCGCCGCCCGCGCTCACGTCGAGGGCGTCGTCGCATAGATCGTGGGGCGGGCGCCCGCAGTCCGCTTCGTCGATCTCACCGTCGCAGTCGTTGTCCATGCCGTCGGCGCAGATCTCGGCGAAGGTCATGCCGCGGTTGGGATCGCGATCGTCGCAATCCGTGCCGCCCGCGCAGTGCCAATCCGCCTCGCCGTCCTCGTCGAAGTCGCGCGGCGAACGCCGGCAGAGCTTCGCCTCTTCGTCGCAGCGATCGATGGTGCAGACGTCGTCGTCGGTGCAGGTCTCGGGTGGACCGGGCATGCAGCCGTGGATGGGATCGCAGATCTCGACACCGTTGCAGAACAGCCCGTCGTCGCACGCGCCCGGGTCCACGGGATGACGACAGCGACCCGAGAGATCGCAGATGTCCCGCGTGCAGGCGACGTCGTCGGGGCATTGATCGTCCGAGGTGCACTCCCGGTCGGCGGCGTCCAGCGACGCGGCGTCCACCTGGGCGTCCGTGGGTGACGCATCGACGCCGGAGTCTGTCGCTTCGGTGCTGTCGTCGCCACAGGCCGCGAGGCCGACGCCGCACAGCAGGGCGACACCGAGCGCGAGCGCGCCCACGCGCCCCACGCCACGGCGACTCTCAAGCATCCCCCGCTCCTCTAGTCCAATCATCCAAGCTCCGTCGCCCAGGGGCCCTGGGCCCAAAGGGCGCCGAGCCCGGAGTATGGCACGACCGCGCCCCGGCGCACCACGTCGGCACATATCGCTTGCATCGAGACGCCCACGGTCGCACGCCAGGAGCATGAACGACGCGCCCGTACTTTTCGAGATCGACGACAGGGTTGGAGTCATTCGACTGAACCGACCCCACGAACGCAACGGCATGCGGCCCGAGCTGCTCGCCGCGTTCTCCAATGCGATCCGGGAGGCCATGGACAACGTGGAGCTGCGTTGCCTGGTCATCACGGGCAGCGGCTCCTGCTTCAGCGCGGGCGCGGACTTGCGGGGATCGCTCGAAGTCAGGGACGACGGGAAGCTGCCGCACGAGCGCTCCTTCGCCATGTACGAGAGCTTTCTCGGCGTGCTGGACGTGCAGGTGCCCGTGCTCGCGGCCATGAACGGCCACGCCGTCGGCGGCGGCTTCGGCCTGGCGCTGCTGGCGGATATCCGAGTCGCCAATCGCGCCTCCAAGTACGGCGCCAACTTCGCGCGCCTCGGTCTGCATCCAGGGCTGGGCATCAGCTACCTGCTGCCGCGCCTGGTCGGTGTGTCGCGGGCTGCGGAGATGCTGTTCACCGGGCGTCTGATCCGAGGCGAGGAGGCCGAGCGCATCGGGCTCGTCAGCCGCGCCGTCGACGCGGACGAGGTGCTGCCCGTCACCCTCGCGCTGGCTCACGAGATCGCGGCCGCGGCACCCCTCGCCGTGCGCAGCATGAAGCGCAGCCTCTACCGCGGCCTCGACTGGGATGTGCGACGCGGCGCCGCGTTGGAGGCCGGCCCCCAGGCCGAGACGCTGGCGACGGACGACGCGCGCGAAGGCATCGCCGCCTTGCTCGAGAAGCGCGAGCCCAAGTTCGACGGCCGCTGAGCGCGCGACTGGCGGATGACCCCCTGACCGCGCTGCTTGCCGGGAGCAGCCGTGTTCGATAGGACGAAACCATGACCAGCCTAGGGATGCCGCTCCCTGTCGATGCGCTGTCCGCCAAGCTACGGCGCTTCGCGGATCCGAGC
>JAACVI010000052.1 GCA_009992505.1 Myxococcales bacterium | reverse complement strand
GATCGTGGCCGAGCTGCGCGACCACGGCGTGCCCCTCGACGCCGAGGTGTCGGCGATGGCGCTGAGGGCCGAACGCGCGGGCGAGGCCGACCCCACCGTGATCGGCGCCGTGCTGCCGCTGACGGGGCGCGGGCGGCGCGCTGGCGAGTCCGCCTTGCGTGGATTGATGCTCGCGGCGGGCATCCCCGCGTCGGGTCCCGCGGCTCCCGACGCACCGCAGATCATCGTACGCGACAGCGTCGGCGATCCCGCCAAGGCGCGCGCCGCCATCGACGACCTGGTCTCGCTTCACCGCGCCATTGCCATCATCGGCCCGATGGATCGCAGCGCCTCGCGCGCCGCCGCCGAGCGCGCCAGCGAGCTCAGCGTACCTCTCGTCACCTTGAGCCCCGACCCCAGCCTCGAAGGCACGGGCCCGATGGTCTTCCGCCTCATGTCCGACGCCCAGCAGGAGATCGACGAGCTGCTCGCGGCAGCCCAGCAGCGTGGGATCACGCGGGTCGCCGTGCTCACCGTCGACAACGCCTATGGACGCGCTGTCGCGGCGGCAGCGACCGCCTCGGCCACGGGCCTCTCCCCCGCCGTGAGCGTCACCTACGCGGAGGATCGGCACGACCTACGAGACGCCATCGACCGCGTCGCGTCGGCGACGCCCGACGCCGTGTTGCTCGGCGACGCCTCGCGCAGCCTGCAGGTCGTCGTACCCGCGCTGGCCGCGCGTGGGCTCTACTGCGCGCCCGAAGGCGGCGCCGTGCCGCGCGGGGCGCGACGCGTCCGATACCTCGTGCCCGCCTCCGCCATCACCCCGGCTCTGCTCCGCGCCGCCTCCCGCTACCTCGACGGAGCCTTGCTCTCGATGCCCTTCGATCCCGACGCCGCTGGCGAGCAGGGCAGCTTCGCGGCCGCATACCGCGCGCGCTACGGCAGCGCACCGGAGCTCTTCGCCGCCGCGGCCTACGACGCCTTCTCTCTGATCCGAGCCGCGCAGGCGCGAGGCGCGGCGACGCGCGAGGATCTGGCCCAACAGCTGCCTTCGACCGCTGCCCGTCCCACGGCCGGTCCCAGCCTCGGGCTCTCCGCCACCCGCGGGCCACGTCGCGCGACGCGCATCTCCGAGTATCGCCGCCCGGTCGCACCGTAGCGCAGACCGAGTGTACGGCCGTGCCGTCCCGCGCCCGAGCGGCTCCGGCTCAGCCGAAGAGGACGAAGGCCGCAGCCGCGGCGGCCAACAGGCCGAGGCCGAGGATCGCCGCAGCCACCATCACCATCGTCTTGGAGCCGCTGTTGCTGCTCGCCACGGGACGCTCTCCGCGGCTGCTGTTGCTCGGCGCCGCGACGGGCACGACGGGTGCCAAGGGGAGCGATGGAGCAGGCTCCGGGGGCGCGGTCTGCGCCAGGGCGCGGCGCGTGTCGTCGAGGGGCGTGTCGGCCCAGCGGGCGGAGCCTCCCTCGAGACCGAAGGCGCCGACCAGGCCCGCGCCCAGCGCCGTCGTGCTGTCGTAGCGCGCGGTCTTGTCCTTCTCCAGGCCGTGCTGGACCACCTGATCGAGGGCTGCCGGATAGCGTGGGTTCTGCGGCGAGATGGGCTCGGGATCGCCGCTCACGATCTTCATCAGGATCTCGGCGACGTTCTTGCCCTCGAAGGCCACGTGGCCCGTGGCCATCTCGCTGATGATCGCCGCGATGGCGAAGACGTCCGTCCGCTTGTCGACGTCGAGCTTCCCCATCGCCTGCTCTGGCGACATGTAATAGGGCGAGCCGAGGGTGGTGCCGAAGGCCGTGAGCTTGGGGCCCGTCTCCATCTGCAGCTTCACCGAGCCGAAATCGAGGATCTTCACCACGTCGCCCTCGTCGGACTCACACAGGAAGATGTTGTCGGGCTTGAGGTCGCGATGGATCACGCCGTAGCTGTGGGCGTGGGCGAGCGCCTCGCACACCTGGCTCATCACGCGCACGGTGCGCGCCGGCTCCTGGGCCCCCTTGCCGCGCAGGAGGCCACCCAGCTCCTGCCCCAGCAGGTACTCCATGGTCAGGAAGAAGGAGCCGTCTCCCGTGGGACCGAAGTCCAGGACCTCGACGATGTTGGGGTGATCGAACTCGAGCGCCGTCTCGTACTCACGCTTGAAGCGCTCGACCGATACCTCGTCCTTCGCGACGTCCTCGTGGAGGATCTTGACCGCCACCCGCTCGCGCGTCTCCACGTGCCGGCCCTCGTAGACGCGGCCCATGGCACCGTCCGCGACCCGCGCCACCACGACGTAGTCGCCGAACTGCTTGCCCAAGCGCGCGTCGGGATCCGCAGGATCCTGCGCTTGCACAGTAATGGCCCCATCATGGCCGCAGAAGAAGACTTCATCCGCGAACGTGGACCCGCAGGTGGGGCAACTCCGGCTCACGCTCCGTAGGCTACACGCAGACTCGCCCGATGGGAACTGAAGCGAGCAATCTCGCCAGGCTCAGCTCGCCCTACCAGCGCGTCCATCGCCCGCTGCGCCGGTCCCGGCTCAGCGTGAGCTCGTCACCATCTCGAGTGCGCACGCGGAAGCACTCGAGCTCCAGAGCCGCCAGCGGGCGGTCCTCCTCCCAACGGCCCAGAACGGCCTCCACGCGTTGCATCCCGTCCTGGCTGCTGAACGCGGAGGGAGCGTGGGGCCAGCCCCGCGCGGGTCGCACGGAGACCTGCGGCGGAGGAAGCGTGGGCTCCCAGGCGGGCGTCCTCAGACCGGCCAGCCTGCGCAGCTCCGTCGCCGCTCGACCGAGTCCCGCATCGAGCGCGTCCGTGTCGAGATCGCCCGCGGCCACCACGGCCAGGAGATAGTCGTCGTCCACGGGACGCGCCAGCAGCGAGCCCGTCGCGGTGTGGGTATGGACGAGCCAGGCGCTACCGGCGCCGAGACGCCTCAACGCGAGCTGCACACCCCGCAGGGTGACATCCATGACAGCGCCGACCACCTTCGCCTCGTGGGCCGGCATGCGCGAGCAGTAGTCCACGCACTCGCCCCCCGAATCCACGAAGACGACCGCCAGGATGCTCGGATCGAGCACCAGCACCGACCGCAGCGGCGCGGTGAACTCCGACTCCAGCTGCTCACGATCCGCCTCCGGAGCGGGCGTCACGGTGCCGACTCGAGCTGCGCGAACTCGCGACGCACGACCTCCTCGTCCAACGCGACGTGGATGGACGCGCGCAGCTGGGCGATCAACTCGCTCAGCTTCCGCGCGCGCGCCTCGGCCAGGAGACTGGCGGCGACCTCCTGCGCGTGCTCGGCGAAGACGGGTTCGGAGGCCGCGTGGACCGCGCGCACCCAGATCACATGCCAGCCGTCGTAGGCCCGCACCGGCTCCGGCAGCACGCCCGCGGTGGGCTGGGAGAAGATCGCGTGGATGAAGTCCTCGTCGAAGGGCGTGGTCGCGGCGACGCCGTTCACGGGCTCCGCGTGAACGCCGCCCGGCTCCGCGTCGAACGCGTTCAAGATCGCCTCCCGAGCCGACGGGTCCGCGTCGGCCAGGCGCCGGGCCATCCCGATCGCGCGCGCGTGCATGGCCGCATCCACCTCCGCGGCGGCGCCGTCGGGGACAGGCAGGAGCACGTGCACCACATCGCGCCGCTCGGGTAAGTCGTATTGCTGGCGCGTGGCCTCGAAGCGCGCACGCACCGCCTCCGGGTCGACGCTCGAGGGCGGCACCTCGGCTTCGAGCTGCGCGAGCAGAGCGCGCACGGACGCGCGCCTGGCAGCGTCCGCCACGGCTGGCCCGTCGCCATAGCCTCGATCGCGCGCGGCCTGGGCCCACAGCCTCTCGTCCTCGAGGGCGCGCAGAGCCGCCGTGGCGTCGCTGTGGTCGTTGCGAGCGCGCAGGGCGATGTCCGCTCGCGTGATGGCCTCCCCGTTGACCACGGCCACGACGTCGCCCCCGAGCTCCGCGCTGGCATGCCCCGCGTCCGTCGACGCTCGAGGGGCATGCGCCGCAGGCGTACACCCGACGAAGAAGAGAGCGCTGACAAGCGTGCCTCGCTGCGTCCACTGCCGCGCGCCCACGCTCACTCTCCGACGCTCGGACGCAACAGCTCCGTGGCCGCGCCCAGCGACGTGAGCCCGACGAAGCCGAGCAACGCCGCCTCGAGCCAATCGTGGCGACCCAAGAGCAGAGTCGCGTAGGCCATGACGGAGAAGGCCATGACGGCCAACATCGCTCCCGAGAGCTCGCGCAACCACCGCATCACGCGCGCAGTATAGACAGATCTCGAAGCGAAGTGAGGCCCATGGTGTTCAGGCCATGCCGTAGCTCTTCAGCTTCTTGTGCAGGCCTTCCCGCGTGATGCCGAGGGTCTTCGCGGTGGCGCTCTTGTTGTTGCCGTGCTCGCTGAGCGCTTCCTGCAGGAGCTGCTTCTCCACCTCGACCACCATCTCCTTGAGCGTGCCCTTGCTCGGACGCACGCGGGCGACGGTGCTCTTGGCCTCGAGGATGCGCGGGCTGAGCTGGTGGGCCTGGGCGAATTCCTGATCGTCCACCTGGATCACCAGCCGCTGCACTTCGTTCTGGAGCTCGCGCACGTTGCCGGGCCAGGCGTAGCCGCTCAAGAGCTCCAGCGCCTCCTGGGAGAAGCCGGCAAGGCTGCGTCCGAACTCGGCGGCGTAGCGCCCGAGGAAGTGGTTCGCCAAGAGCGGGATGTCCTCACGTCGCTCGCGCAGCGGAGGCAGGCGCAGCGGGAAGACCTTGAGCCGATAGAAGAGATCCTCGCGGAAGCGTCCCTCGGCGACTTCGAGCTCGAGGTCACGGTTGGTGGCAGCGACGATCCGCACCTCCACCTTCTGCGTGCGGCCGGAGCCGACGGGCCGAATCTCACCCTCCTGCAGCACGCGCAGCAGCTTCGCCTGCAGCGCGAGGGGCATCTCGCCGACCTCGTCCAGGAAGAGCGTGCCGCCATCGGCCAGCTCGAACAGGCCCTTCTTGTCGTCCGTCGCGCCCGTGAAGGCGCCCTTCTTGTGCCCGAAGAGCTCGCTCTCGAGCAGGTTCTCCGGCATTGCGGCGCAGTTCTGGGCCACGAAGAGCTTGTCGCGACGACACGAGCGGTAGTGGGCGGCGCTGGCGACGAGCTCCTTGCCCGTGCCGGTCTCGCCCTCGATCAAGATGGTGACGCGGGTGTCGACGACCTTCTCGAGCTTGGAGAAGAGCTGCATCATCGCGGGGCTGTCGCCCAGGATTCCGTCGACCAGCCGGCTCTCTTCGCGCTGCTTGAGGTAGACGTTCTCCGTCCGTTGACGCTCTTCGGCGACCCTGAGGCGCTGGACCAGTCGCGCGTGGGCGAAGGCCTGGCTGGCCGCCTGGGCGAGCACGGCCAGGATGTCGAGATCCTGTTCGCGGAAGATGCCGCTGGCGCCGCGGTTGTCGACCTGGAGCACGCCGGCGATGTCCTCGCCCTGCCAGAGTGGGACGCCGAGGGTGGAGAGGATCTGCGCCGCCATCAGCGACGCCGTCTCGCCCACGTCGCGCCTGGCGTCCGCGGCCAGCACAGCGGCACGCGCTTCGACCACCTTGCGGAAGACGGAGCGCGTGATCGGGATGGACTCCCCCGAGGGCAGCCCCACGCGTACGTCCGTGCGAATGGGCACGTAGCGCGACGAGCGCCGCGAGCGACCGCGCTCGTCTTGCTCGCGCAGAGCGACGGTGACGTGGGTGGCGCGCGGCAAGAAGCGAAAGACCTGCGCCGCCACGGCGCCCATCACCTCCGAGATGCCCTCCGCCGCGCTGATGCCCTTCTGCGCTTCGTACAGCCCCTGCAGCAGCTCGTGATCCGAGCCGACCTTCTCCACGACGGCGCCGAGCTCCTCCGGTGAACGCATCGAGACGATGCGCGATCCGTCGTCTTCGTCGTCGGCGCGGAAGGCGATCTGGACCGCGTCCTGCGCCTCGCCGAGCAGGATGATGTCACCCGAGGCGAGCAACCACTCGCGACCCGGCAGCTCCGCGAGATCGAGGCGCTCGCCCGCGCGCGAGACAGCCGTGCCGTTGGTCGCGTGATGGTCCCGGAGCACGTATCCGTCGCCCGCGAAGGCGACGGACGCGTGTTCGCCCGAGACGTGCAGGGCCGAGAGCTTCAGCTCGCAAGCTGCCGCCCTGCCCATGAGGACGAGATCGGCGTCGGACTCGAGGACCGCACCGGCGTCCTCGCCGCTGAGCACCTCGAGTCGCAGCACCTAGTGGCTACCCAAGCGCGCGCGCAGGCGAGCCTGGGTCGGCAGCGCCTCCTTGCTGAACTGGTTCCAGACCGCGCGACCCTCTTCCGCATCTCGCAGCTGCTCGATCTTGTCGATGGCGGCCTGATCGCCGTGGGTGGCGACGTGGTCCAGCGCGGCCACGGCGGCCAGACGGACCTCGATCTCGCGGTCCTCGAGCTTGCCGACCAAGGCCGCGATGACCTGGGCGTTGTCCGCGCCGAAGCGCGCGAGCATGTAGGTGGCCTTGGTCACGATCTGCTTGTCGGGATCCGCGAGCTTGCCCAGCCAGCAAGGGATCGCCTCGTCGCAGGCGTCCGCGGCGGCGAGCACGGGCTCGTTCAGAGCGAAGTTCTCACGATAGCCACCGTCTTCGCTGGCAGGTTCGGAGGCGATGAAGGCACGCAATGCCCGCGCCTCGTTCTTGTTGGCCAGCATGGCGTAGGCGGTCACGGCCTCGAGTCGAACCTGGGGATGCTGATCGTGATCCTTCGCCTGATCGAGGAAGAACGTGAGCATGGCGGCGTCGTAGAGGTGACGCATCGCGGCGATGAGCTGTGCGCGAGCCGCGGCACCCTCCATGCCTTCGGGCATCTCCGCATAGACGCGCTTCAGCACGTCGCGCAGCGGACCCGCCTGGGAGTCCGGCAGGTTCAGACGAACCAGCGCGACGGCAGCCGACTGCTTGCGCTGCCACGCCTCGTTCTCCGTCTCGTGCACCAGGGGTTGGAAGCTCTCCGCGAAGCCCAGCGCACCGAGGGCGAAGGTGGCCTCGCCGCTGATCAACGCGCTGACGGACATCTGCCCCGCGGCGTTGGCGTCGCGTGCGCGCACGGCCTCGATGTACTGCGTGACGATGGCGTTCGCGTCCGTGTTCTGGCCGTTGAGCAAGGCCAGCAGAGGCGCCTGCGACGGGCGCCCGATGCGCACGAGCGCCTCGTCGGCCACGTCGTTCATGCGCATCGCGGGGTTGTTCGACGCGAAGAGGAACAGCGCCTTGATGAAGCTGGGCACGGTCGCGGGGTCCGCGAGCTCACCCAACTTCTGCGCCGCCAGGCGGTTGATCAGGAAGGGCTGCGCGTCGTCCTGGGCGAGCATCACGCGCGTGAGCGCCGGGACCGCGGCGGTGTTGCCGATGGCGCCGAGCGCACGCAGGAAGGCGATGCGCATGCGGTTGTCGTCACCGCGGCTGCCCGTGACCTTCTCCAGCGCCTGCGCCAGCTTGGCCACCGCGTCGGCCTGCTTGTCCGCCGGCACGTCCATGTACTGAAGGGTCTGGGCGGCGAGGATCGCGTGCTCCTCGTTCACTTCCATGCGCCAGTTCAGCGCCTCGAAGAGCGCGGGCAGGCTGCGCGGGTCACGCATCTCGGCGAGCAACTGCATGATCGCGAGGCCGTTCTGCGAGTCCTCGGGATGATCCGTGTAGGTCTGGCTCAGCGCTGCCACCGAAGCGTCCGCCACGGCCTTCACCGCCGCGTTCTGGCGATCGCCATCGTGGTCAGCCAGCGTGTTGGTGTAGGCGGTCTGGATGTTGTGGATCGCGTTCTGGCGCCGCACGGGATCGTTGAGCTCTCCCGCCTGCCCAGCGATGTCGTCGGGATCCGCATGGCACGCGCCAAGGCTCCCGGACAGGAGCGCAGTCGCGCAGAGCAGAAGGATGATGCGAGGGCACGTCTGGGCGCCCAAGGTTCGTACTCGCTGGTTCATGGCCACACCTCCGAAGCACGGCTCGCGCCGCAACCCCCGATTATGTTCTCCGAAGTGAGGACCGCAGAGTTCGGTCCTCGCGCTCCAGACCGACGCGGCCCGCTGGGGGCCCCGACGTTCAATCCCGACCCGGACCTCCGCCCCTAAGGGCCAAAGAACGGGATCGCGCGACGATATGCCCACGTCGAAGAGACTGTCAACGCTGATTCACACCCTCGGGTGGAGGCGATTGTCCGCCCGATTCGAAGTCCCAGCGCAGGTCGACCGTCCCGAGAGCCCCCGTGAAGCGCAGCAGCACGAATGGAGCGCCGACCGGGAAGGTGGGCGTGCCGTCGTCCCGCGTCACGGGAAAGACCACGCGGAACGCCTGACGATGCACGGTGACGCTGGGGAAATACGTGCTCTCCACGGCGCCCGGACGCCGGATGCGCTCGATGCCGACGGGTGTGGTGGTGCGCCCGTCCTGATCCACGAGCATCACGCGCCACGCCGACTCGCGCCCCGTGATGTTGCTCTGGCGGAAGTCCTCCCCCGCGAGGGTGACGAAGAAACGATGCAGGTTTCTGCTGTCGTCGAGGCTCGCGCGCAGCATGGCGTCGCGCTCGTCGGGTCCGAGACCGTAATCGTGCGCGTAGCGAACGACGTAGGCCCAGCGGAATTCCCAGGACTCGAAGGTGCCCGTGACGTGCAGCACGCTGCGCATGCGACTCCAGGCGAAGTCGTCTTCCGTCCGGGTCCACGCCTCGTAGATGCGTTCGTAGTCGGTGGCGGTGAACGCGCGTGCGCGAGGACGCAGCGAGATCGTCTGCGCCGCGCAGCCGCCGAGCAGCACAAGCGGCAGCAAGACCGCGAGCCAGCGCCAGCGCGTCACGAGGCCCCGGGAGGGCCGCCCGCCGTATGACCTGCGAGATCGACGAAGTCGGAGCGATCGAAGAGGGCTACGAAGGGCACGCCCAGCGCGCGGATGGCGTCCGCGCCGCCCTCGAGCCTGTCGACGACGGCCACGACGCCGGCCACTTCGAGGTCTTCGGCGCGCAGCACGTCGAGCGCCGCCAAGGTCGAGCCGCCGGTGGTCACGACATCCTCGACCACGGCCACCCGCGCTCCGGGCGCCAAGCAGGATGCGCCTTCGACCAGCTTCTGGGTGCCATGGTCCTTGGCCGCCTTGCGCACGTAGACCGCGTCCACGCTCTGCCCACGCGCGAAGCTCTGGGCCGCGACCGCCGACGCCAGGGGGCAGCCGCCGAGCACGACGCCCGCCACCGCGTCCACCGGGCCGAGCTGGCCCGCGATCGTGTCGAGCAGCCGCGCGCCGAGCAGCGCGTGGCCCTCCGCGAGCAACGCCGTCTGCTTCACGTCGATGAAGAAGTCGCTCTCGCGGCCCGAGGCCAAACGCACGCGTCCGGCTCGGTAGCTGCGGGTGCGGAGGAGCTCGAGAAGCCTGGGCATCGGCGGCAGGATGGCGTCTCTCCCCAGCTTAGGCAATGCCGACGGGGCTCGTTCGGCACGCACGGGAGATGCCTCCGGCATCGCCATTCAGGCATGCCCCCCGCGACGCCGCGCCGCCACGCGACCCAGCCGTGGCATGGGCAGCGGTCGCGGCTGGGGATTCGCCGGCTCGGGCGGGGACTCCAGCCGGTGCACACGAGCCAGGAGCTGGGCGCCGGACGCGATGTCGGGCTCCGCGAGGGTCCAGACCTCCCCTTCCAGTCGCCCCCGCAACACCAACGCCGAAGCCCTCACGGCGCCCGCCACGACAGCGCCGGGTTCGACCACGAGCCTACCGGCGACCGAGAGCGCTCCCTTGGTCTCGCCCGCGACCCGTAGATCGCCCTCGGTCTCGAGGGAGCCGTCGAGGGCGACCCCGACGCCGATGCGGGTGGCGGACGCGCGGTGGACCTGCGCATCCACAACGGGCTCGGCCCGTGGCCGCCCCACGAACGCGACTCGGCCCTCCATGACGCCGCCCTCCGAGAGCCAGAAGGTCTGACAGCGCGCGTCGCCGCGCAGGCGCCCGCCCACGGCGACCCTCACCTCTCCGTCGATGGACAGGTCGCCACGCACTTCCCCCGCTACGTGAACGTCGCCGCGCCCGGTGAGCGTCCCCCGCAGGGTTGCCTCGGGAGCGATCCATGTGCCTTCGTCACTTCCCCCAGTCACGCTCCCACCCTACCACCTGGCGCCTCGCATGCGTACGACGAGATGGTAACGTTCCGGCGCCTCGCCCGTCGTAGAGCGAACCCTCGGAGAGCTCATGCCCGACCTCGACCCCAACTTGGCCCTCTCGGGCAGCGATGACCTGCTCGCGCCCTTTCATGCGGCGGAGAAGGAGCGCGCGCGCTGGCGCGTGGGCGCGGAGGCCGAGAAGTTCGGGGTCTATCGCGACGACGGAAAGCCGGTCGACTTCGCAGGGCCCCGAGGGGTCAGAACCATCCTCTCGCTGCTCGAGGAGCGCCACGGCTGGCATCCGCATCGCGAGGTGCAGGGCGGCGAGGTGATCGCGCTGCAGCGCGACGGCGCCTCGATCACCCTCGAGCCCGGGGCTCAGCTCGAGCTCTCGGGCGCTCCCCTCGAGACCGTGCACGAGACCCACGCCGAGCTGGTGGGGCATCGGGCGGAGCTGGCCGATGTCTCCGAGGAGCTCGGAATCGCCTGGCTCGGCATGGGCTTTCACCCGCTGGCCACGCAGGAGGAGCTGCCCTGGGTGCCGAAGCTCCGCTACGCCATCATGCGTCGCTACCTGCCGACGCGTGGCGCCCACGGACTCGACATGATGCGTCGCACGGCCACGGTGCAGGCGAACTTCGACTACTCGGACGAAGCGGACGCCGTGCGCAAGCTGCGCATCGCCCTCCGGCTCTCGCCCCTGGTGACGGCGCTCTTCGCCAACAGCCCGTTCAAGGAAGGTCGCGACGCGGGCGACCAGAGCGTACGCGCGCGCGTCTGGCTCGACGTCGATCCCGACCGCTCGGGGCTCCTGCCCTTCGCCGCACGAGAGGGCGAGCTCGGCTACGCGGACTACATCGAATGGGCCCTGGACGCGCCCATGTTCATGCTGCGCCGAGGCGACCAGGTGGTGCACAACACGGGGCAGACCTTCCGCGACTACATGGCCCACGGCTTCGAGGGCGAGCGCGCGACCTTCGGCGATTGGGAGACCCACCTGAACACGCTCTTCCCCGAGGTGCGCCTCAAGCGCACGCTCGAGGTGCGCGGCGCGGACAGCCTGTCTACCGAGATGAGCTGCGCCCTGCCGGCTCTATGGAAGGGCGTGCTCTACGAGCCGGGCGCCCTCGACGCGGCGGAGGCGTTCAGCCGCGAGATCGACATCGACGAACTCTTGGCCGTGCGCGAGGACATCGCACACCAGGCTCTGGGCGCGCAGCTCGGCGGCAGGCTCGTGGCCGAGTGGGCCCGCGAGCTCTTGGCCATCTCCCGTGCCGGTCTCGAGAAGCTCGCCTGCCTCGACGAACAGGGTCGCGACGAGGCGCTCTACCTCGAGCCCCTCGGGGCCCTCGCCCACGACGGCCTGTGCCCAGCCGACCTGCTGCGCGAGCGCGTGAAGCCGGGCGAACATTTCCTCGAGGGACTGCTCCAGCACGCGCAGCTCTGACCCCGCGTCATCGAACGACGCGACGGACTCAGCGAATCGTCAGGCGTGCCCAGGCGCGCTTGCCGGCCTTGACCAAGTAGGGGCCACCCGCCGCGAGGTGATGATCCACATCCAGCACGCGCTCTCCGTCGACCGAGACCGCGCCCTGCTGGATGCGTCGCCGTCCATCGCCGTTGCTCTTGGCCAGGCCCGCGAGCGCCAGCGCCTTGGGCAGCCAGAGCGCGCCCTCCTCCGCGTCCAGCACGTGCTCAGCCATGTCGTCCGGCACGGCGCGATCCGAGAACTGGGCCAGGAACGCGGTCTCGGCCTCGTCGGCGGCGGCCGCGTCGTGGTAGCGCGCGACGACCTCGCGGCCGAGGGCGAGCTTCGCGTCCCGCGGGTTGGTCTGCCCCGACGCGCAGCTGGCCTTGAGCGCTGCCAGCTCGCCCACATCGCGGGCGCTGAGCAGCTCGTAGTAGCGCCACATCAGATCGTCCGAGATGCTCATCAGCTTACCGAAGATCTCGAGAGGGGCCTCGGACACGCCCACGTAGTTGTCGAGGGACTTGCTCATCTTGTCGCCGACGATGCGTCCGCCTTCGAGGCGCGCGCCCGTGCCCTCGAGGATGGGCGTGGTCATCACGATCTGGGGAGCAAGACCGACCTCGCGCATCACGTCGCGACCGACCATCAGGTTGAAGAGCTGATCCGTGCCGCCGAGCTCGACGTCGCATTCGAGGTGGACCGAGTCCCATGCCTGCGCGAGAGGATAGAGCAGCTCGTGGATCGAGATGCTCGCGTGCTCGGTCCAGCGCTTCTTGAAGTCGTCGCGCTCCATCATGCGCGCGAGCGTATAGCGCCCGGCGAGGCGGACCACGTCGTCGAAGCGCATCTCACTCAGCCACTCGCTGTTGTAGACGACGCGCGTGTGGTCCGGGTCGAGGATCTTGAACGCCTGCTCGGCGTAGCTCTGGGCGCCCGCCTCGATCTCTTCGCGCGTGGGAATCGGTCGTGTCGCCGATCGACCCGTGGGATCGCCGATCTGGGCCGTGAAGTCGCCGACGACGAAGATGACCTCGTGCCCCAGCTGCTGGAACTGGCGCATCTTGTTCATCAGCACCGTGTGCCCGAGGTGCAGATCGGGGCGCGTCGGATCGAAGCCGGCCTTGATCTTCAGCGGACGGCCGAGCCGCAAGCGCGCCAGTAGCTCCTCGCGCACGTGCAGATCGACCACACCGCGCTCGAGCTCGGCGAGTTGGGCTTCAGCATCCATGGGCTCAGTCGCCGTCGTCGTCGTCGAAATCGGTCGACGAGCCGTCGCTCGCGGGTCCACGGGTCGAGGCCCCAGAGGCCCCACTGCGGTCCACGAGCTCCTTGAGCTCCTTGCCCACCTTGAAGAAGGGCTGACGCTTCGCCGGCACGTGAACCTGCTCCTCCGTGCGAGGATTGCGGCCCGTGTAGGACTTGTAGTGACGCACCGTGAAGCTCCCGAAGCCACGGATCTCGATGCCCTCGTCGCGCTCGAGCGCTTGGGTCATCGAGTCGAAGACGCAGTTCACGACCTGCTCCGCCCGGCTCTTCGTGACCTCCGTGCTGCGGGCCACTCGGTCTATCAGCTCCGACTTCGTCATCCAGTACCTCGCGGGAGGCCGAGTATAGCCAGAGGCCCGAGGGGGGCAAATGCTTCAGACCGCCGCAGGGCTCCCGGACTCAATATCCATAACCGGTATTGCTCGCATAATTGCCTTTGGGTATCGTTCGGCGCCCGCACCCAAAAAAGGGGAAGCGATCATGGACGACCAGCAGATTCAGCCCGACGACGAGATCCAAGACCTCAGCGTCTTCGACGACGAGCCCGCCACCGCCAACCTCGACCTCACGGACGACGAGGCCATCAAGAAGATCGGCAGGCACACGACACCGTTCGGACGAGTCGTGGGGGTGCTGATCCTCGTGGGCGTAGGCGTGTTGGGCTACTGGGCCTACCAGGCCAACCAGAGCTCCGAGCATCGGTCCGACCGCCTGGACGAGATCGCCCAGATGGAGAACCGCTCCGAGATGCTGGCGGCGCTTCGCACGGAGCTCGGCAACACCGACTTCCCGGACATCGAGCAGCGCATCATCATGAACCTCGGGCACTTCCGCGACACCGACGCGGTGCCGTTGTTGATCGCCAAGCTGGACGAGGCGGGCGTCGTGCGGCGCTCCGCGGCCTGGGCCCTGGGCGAGATCGGCCTGCCCGCCGCTGCATCGGCCAAGGCCAAGCTGCTCGAGGTGCTGCCCCATACGGACGCGCGCGACCACGCGCAGGTCGTCTGGACCCTGGCCAAGCTCGGCGCCTCCGAGGCGTCGGACGCCATCGTCGCCGCGGTCGCCGAAGGTCGCCTGCAGTCCATGGACGACTTCGACCCCAAGGTGATCACGGACGTGCTCGGGCCGGAGCGCCTGGGCTCCGACGAGCTGATCGGAAACTCCAGCGAGGCAGTGCGCATCATGGTGGCGCACGCTTTGGCCGAAGGGGCCGACTCCAGCGTGGTGGCGCCGCTCTCACGCATGCTCGACAGAGAGCTGACGCTCGACAACGACCATCAATCCTCCGAGGTGGTCCGCGCCGTCGCCGCCGGCCTGGGCCGCACGAACGACCCCGCGGCCGCGCAGCCGCTCTTCCACCTGCTCACGGCCAAGCCCAACATGGAGACCGCGGTCATCGACTCGCTGGGCAAGTCCGTTGGCGCGCCTGGCCTCGCGATCCTGATCGGGCAGACGCACGACGCCAACGTCCGGCGTGACCTCGTGCGCCTGATCGCCGCGACCCACGATCCGCGCGCCGCCGACACCCTGGCCACGCTGGTCGACGATGCCGACGCCGAGATCAAGACCACGTCTGCCTTCGCCCTCGCCGAGCTGGGCGATCGGCGCGCCATGCCCGCGCTGTTGACGATCGCGCAGGACGAGGAGGACGACAGCCTGGCGACGCACGCGCTGGACCTGATCGCGTCCATCGCGACCGCGGAGGATGCACCCGCGCTGCTCGAGATCCTGCCGCGCTTCCCCTACCGCAACGCGCTCATCCTGCGCGCCTTGGGCTCGACGCACAACCCGATCGCCGGCAGCGCGCTCACGGCGCAGCTCGACGGCGACGACGTCCACTCCGCCGCCTGGGCGCTCGCGGATCTGGGCGACGACCGCAGCTTCCGCACCTTGCTGGGCATGGTCGCGCGTCCGCGCGATGTGGACATGACCGCCAGCAACGCGGGTGATCGCAGCCTCCCGAACGAGGTGTTGCTCAGCAAGCGCAAGTCCGCCATCTCGGCCATGGGTCGCTTCGGCCGCCCGGAGGCCTTCGACGCTCTGGTGACCGTCGTGGAAGACGAGCACGACGACTACGAGCTGCGCGCCATGGCGGCGTCGTCCATCGGCATGATCGCCACGGACGAGCAGCTCGCCCAGGTGTTGACCAAGATCCACGACGCCGCGCTCCCGGAGAATACGCGTCGCTACTACACGCAGTCGCTGTGGCAGAAACCCCACCCCGAGCTCGACGGGCAGCTGCTCGACTTGATGGCGAGCGACCAGCCCCGAGAGATTCGCCGCGCCGCCGCGCTGGCCGTCGGCTACGCCGCGCGCCCGGACAACGACGCGCGCCTCGTGGCCATGCTCGACACGGAGAACGCCCGCCGCGAGGCAGCGTTCGCCATCTTGCTCGGCGGCGGTGACGACGCCGTACATCACCTGCTCGAAGTGTTGAGCCAGGATCGCGATCTGAAGGAGGTCCTTCAGCAGAACGTGCTCAACAACGAGAACGACTGGTTCAACTTGATCACCGAGCAGATGTTCGAGACGGGCGCCGTCTGGCGACGCATGAAGGCGGCCTGGTTGATGAAGGAAGGCCTCGCGGGAGACGCCTACAGCTACCCCTGGACCAAGATGACCGCGGTCCTGCGGAGCGGTTGGCAGGGGACGGGCGGCGCGAGCCCTCGCTTCATCCGCGAACAGCTCTGGACGGCCATCTCGGGCGAGGACGCGAACCTCCGCTTGGTGGTCGCCCACGCCTTCATGGACATGCCGGAGCGCGGTCTGCTGCTCCGGGCGCGTGACACCACGGGCCC
>JAACVI010000372.1 GCA_009992505.1 Myxococcales bacterium | reverse complement strand
GACTGCATCGTGCGGACGCCCTCATACCTGGGTCAGGCGAAAGAACGCCGGGAGGTTCGGGCGATGAAGAACGATGAGCTTCTGAACACGTTGAAGGGATTGCTCGGGCAGGTGCTCGAGGCGCGCTTCCAGGGCGGTCAACGCTCGGAGTTGGCGCGCGTGCACGGCTACGCGGACGGCTACATGCGCGCCTTGCTGGACGCCGGCTTGGCGGACCAGAAGGAGCTGCTGCGCGTGGTCGCCGAACAGCGCCAGCAGTATCTGGGCGAGGTCCCCGCGTACTCCGCGGCCTGATCCTGGCCGTACGGAGCGGCCTTGTCCTGGCCAAACGAAATGAGGCCCGTCCCCTGGGGGACGAGCCTCGTTTGCGTTCAGGGGGTCGCCGCTACTCGACGACGGGGATGCGCACGCCGTTGGCGCGCGACTCGCGCGGTTGCTCGCGTCGCCACCACTCGGCCACGTAGGAGCTGGTGCCGACCAAGGCCTGACGCGTCCAGTAGCCGGCGCTGTCCTCGCCGTCGAGCACGCTGACGGTCCAGCTACCGCTGGCGTCGCGTCGCGCGAACATTGCGTTCTGGGACGTCGCGTCCTGGTAGGCCACGCGCACTTCGCCGCCGGCTGTCACCACGATGCTGGCGCCGTCGCCGACGATGTGCCGCCCATCCGTGTGGAGCGCCGTGCCGTCGGTGCTGCCGTCGTCGACGGCTTCACGCGCGGTCACGACGCCGGCCTCGACCTTGGCGTAGCGCAGCACCTCTTCGGCGCCGTCCACGTACACGACGTGCCACGTGCCGGTGGCGTCGATGAAGAGGTCGGCCGAGAGGCCGGAGTCGCCCGTGTCGGGATCGGCGCGGGTGTAGCCGTCGATCAGGAAGGGCGCGCCCCAGGCCGTGCCGTCCCAGACCGCACCGTAGAGGTCACCCAGGGTGCGATCGTAGAAGACCAGGGCGAGGCCGTCGCTGGTCGTGACCAGCGAGTTGTATAGACCTGTCGCGCGGGGCAGGTCCTCGACGTAGGGATCGGGCAGCACGGCCGCGCACGCTCCGGCGACGCATTCCTCGCCGGAGGCACAGGCTGCGGCGCAGTCGGTGGTGGGCGTCACGCACTCGCCGGTGTCGGCGCAGGCGCTGCCATCGGGGCAGTACTGCGGGCGACAATCGATCTCCTGCGTGGTCACGTCCGTGAGTGTCCAGTCGGTCGTGGCGGCGGGGCTGGCCGAGTTCGCGAGCGCCACGCGCGCGCGGCTGATCGGGCGACCCGGCAGGGTGGCCGGTTCCACGATCGACAGGTAGGCGATGGTCGGCCGTCCGTCCGGCGTGTGGGCGAGGGAGGTGAAGCGTCCCGCGTTGCCCTCGTCGTCGACCACGTGGACGCTCCAGGTGCCGTCTGGTCCCGCGCTCCCGCTGGCGAACTTCAACGCGCTGTTCGTCTTGTCGTAGTAGCTGACCTGGAGCGCGCCGCCGGATTCGCCGATGGAGCTCCACTGGCCCACATCGTCGCCCGGCAGGCCGACGCCACCGCGCCAGCCGTCGGGGGCGCCCGTCACAGCTGCGTCCGCCGGCACGCCGTCGACGATCTGCCAGTCCACGGCGGAGCTGGCCGCGTTCCAGGTGCCAACCACGAGGTCGCCATAGGCCGTGCGAGGCGGACGACCGGCGGAGTAGCCCGAGAGCACCAAGGTGCCGTCCGACTGCGCCATCATGTCGAGGTAGGTCGCGAGCTGACCGGGATCGAGCGCGGCGGGCGGCGGCATGCACGTGCCGCCGTCGCAGTCGCCCGCGTCCGGCATGGTCCCGTCGGGGCCGCCGTCGAGGACGGGGTTGTTGCCGCCGCCACAGTCACAGCCGCCCAGAGGGAGCGTCAGCGCCAGGGCCAGGAGCGGCAGGCGAGCGAGCATGCGCTTCACGCGTGAGCCGGGTCGAACCGACCTCCGGCGACGACGACCGAGCACCACTCCGAGGAGCAGCAGGAGGCCGCCGGCCGCGAGCGGACCGCCGTGGTGCGAGCTCTGTCCCGGCACGGCGCAGCCACAGCCGCCACCGGCGGGGTTCGGCACGCCGCGGATCAAGGCCTCGCGGGCCGCGCCCACGTTGCCCGACTCGTCGCGGACCTCGGCCTCGAGGCCGGAGTCCGCGGGGGAGTCCACGACCACGGCGTCAGCGAGCCGAGCCCAGGGGCTCCACGCGGCGTCGGCGTTGCGGATGCGATACTCGAGGGAGTTCGGCGAGACGAGATCGTTGGCCGTGAGGTTCACCGAACCGCCTTGGCGGTCGAGGTGGACGGTGGGCGCGGTCACGTCGACCACGATCTCGGTCTGCGCGGGCGTCGGGTCTGCCGTGTGCCAGGCGCCGACGACGCGCGCCCGAGCCTCGACCGTGTGGCGTCCCTGGAAGAGCAGGTAGCGACTCGTCAGCGTGGGCGCAGCGTCGGTGCTCCACGCGGACCACTGGCCGTCGTCGAGGCGCACGCTGTACTCGTAGTCCGAGCCGATGGGTCCGTCGCCCGTGAGCTGGAGGGTCACGCTCGGGGGTTCACCCTGGCCCCAGTGGCCGAGCTGCATGTCCTCGGGTCGCAGCGTGAGGTTCGTGACCTGGAGGTCCGTCTCCACGGTGGCGGTGAACGCCGCCGGCGCGGGCGCGATGTTCAGGTTGGCGAAGATGGTGAGGAAGTTCTCGCCGCCATCCGCGATGCCCTGGATGCCGCCTGGGGGCACCTCGATCTGGATGCCCATGAGGTCGGGCAGGGCGAAGCCGCTGACGCCGCTCGTGAGCTGGTCGGCGAACATCGTCAGGATGTCCTGGATGGCCGCGGCCAGATCCTCGGGCGCTTCGTCGAGCAGCTCGCTGTTGGTCACGGACGAGTTGCTGGCCGTGAGCGAGACGATCTCGGGCGTGATCATTCCGTCCATGACCACCAGGTTGAGCGGGATGTCGATGTCCGCCTGGTAGGTCATGAAGCGGATGTAGCGCTCGGAGCTCCAGACGTAGAAGTCGATCTGCAGCTCGGGCAAGTGCACGGTGATCAGCGGATCACCAGGCGCCGTGCCGATGTCGAAGCTCATGGGCTTCTGGGGCCGGAGGTTCAGCGCCAGCGCGGCCGAGCTCTCCGGGAAGGCCAGGTTGTTCAGCGACGGCGCGATCAGGCCGAAGAGGCCCGTCGAGAGCAGCTGGTTGAGGCTGGTGCCCGTGCCAATGCACAGCATGCCGCTGTCGAAGATGCCGTAGCCGACCTGGTCGAGGTAGCTCTGGGCGATGCCGATGCCGAGGTGCGGAGAGTCGGCCAGGCCGGGCGCCGTGTTGCCACGGAAGGTGTCCACGCGCGGGATGGTGGGCAGCGCTGGCGGATCGATCACGGGCACGCAGGAGTTGTGGCCGGGGAAGCTGGTGAAGTCGCGGCTGGTGGAGAGGAAGCCGCCGTACATGAACAGGCTCATGCCGTTGTTGATGGCTTCGCCTTCGCCGCCGGAGGCGAGCAGGTACTGCACGGGCGCGTGGGCGCCGGGCGAG
>JAACVI010000371.1 GCA_009992505.1 Myxococcales bacterium | reverse complement strand
TCTGCCGGACGACGTCTTCGCCGAGGGCCTGGCTCGCGTGGGCGACCACCTCTGGCAGATCACCTGGAAGAACCACAAGGCCTACCGCTACCGCCTGAGCGACTTCCAGCGTGAGCGCGAGGTCCGCTACGAGGGCGAGGGCTGGGGCCTGTGCTACGACGGCACGCGCCTGGTGATGAGCGACGGCTCGGATACCCTGACCTTTCGCGACCCCAACACCTTCGAGGCCCTCGGTCGCATCCACGTGACCAAGCTCGGCCGACCTTTGACGCAAATCAACGAGCTCGAGTGTCACGACGGATCCGTCTACGCCAACGTGTGGCAGACGGACGAGATCGTGCGCATCGATCCCGGCACGGGTCACGTCACGGCGAGCATCGACGCGGGCCACCTCTACCCCGAGGACGACCGCTACCGCGACCACGCCGACGTGCTGAATGGCATCGCCTGGCTGCCGGACGCAGGCCACTTCCTGATCACGGGCAAGCTCTGGCCGCAGACCTACGAGGTCGAGTTCTTGCCGCGCTGAAGGCGACGCGAGGCGGGAACGAGGTCGGCTTTGCGGGCGTAAACGTCTATCGTCCGGCGCATGTCAGACTTCTTGGCCAAGCCCTTCTACGGAAACACAGTCTCCGAGTGGCTGATCGCCCTCGGCATCGGCGTCGGCACGGCCATCGCCGCCAAGCTGCTGTACTGGCTCTTCTCGGGCGTGGCCCGGAAGATCACGGCCAAGACCAAGTCGCGCCTGGACGACATCGTGCTCGACATGGTCGAGGAGCCCGTCGTGCTCGGCGTGGTCGTCGGTGGCTTTCGCTACGCGATCGCGCGCCTGCACACGTCGGCCGGAGCCCTGATCTGGGTCGACCGCATCTTCCAGATCCTGATCGTGCTCAACATCGCCTGGCTGTTGACGCGGCTCTTCGAGGCGCTGTTTCAAGAGTACATCGTCCCGCTGGCGGAGAAGACCGAGACGGATCTGGACGATCAGCTCCTGCCCATCGCGCGCAAGAGCGTGAAGATCTCGATCTGGATGCTGGCCATCGTGGTGGCGCTGAACAACGCGGGCTACGACGTGGCCGCGCTGCTCGCCGGCATGGGCATCGGCGGCTTGGCGTTGGCCATGGCCAGCCGTGACACCGTCGCCAACGTCTTCGGCGGCGTGACCATCTTCGCGGATCAGCCCTTCAAGCTGAACGACCGGGTCAAGGTCGGCGGCTTCGACGGCAAGGTGAAGGAGATCGGCATCCGCAGCACGCGCATCGAGACGCTGGAGGGGCGCATCGTGACCATCCCCAACGCCACCTTCGCCGACTCGCCGGTCGAGAACATCAGCCTCGAGCCGCGCCGCAAGGTGCTGTGCAACCTGGGTCTGATCTACGACACCAGCGCCGAGCAGATGCGCCTGGCGATGAAGCTGCTGCACGAGATCACGGAGCGCACCGAGGGCGCCGTCGACGAGCTGGTCTCGTTCAACGCCTTCGGCGACTTCGCCATGAACATCCTGTTCATCTACTACATCGTGCCTGAGGCCGACATCCTCGACACCCAGAGCGCGATCAACCTGCAGATCCTGGAAGAGTTCGGCAAGAACGGCCTCGAAATGGCCTTCCCCACGCAGACCATCTACCACAAGGCCGGCTGACCAGGGCCGACTCGATGCACACATGGGGCGCAGCTCTCGCGCCCCAACCCGTGCCGACCGCGGCTGAGTGCGAACGTGGCGCGAAGCGCGCGGCGCGCGCGAGCTTCGCCCCACGGTGAGCTGGGCTCGACGGCGACGAGCTGGGCAGGGGTCGGCGGTCAGATGGGGTCGACGGCCCCTCAGCCCCGCGAGACGTCGACGCCGTAGCCAGCGAGCCGCCGCTCCATGAGCTCCACCGCGTCCGCGCTCTGGTCCACCAGCACGAAGCCGCGGCCGTGCTTGGCGGCGGCGTCGCCTGTCGTCCCGCTGCCGGCGAAGCAGTCGAGCACAGTGTCGCCCGCTTGGCTGTGCACCTTCACGATGCGCTCGAGCACTCCCAGCGGCTTCTGCGTCGGGTAGCCGGTCTTCTCGCGGCCGTTCGTGGGCACGATGGTGTGCCACCAGACGTCGGTGGGCGTCTTGCCGCGCGCGGCCTTCTCGGGGCCGACGAGCCCGGGCGCCATGTAGGGGATGCGGTCCATGGCCTCGAAGTCGAAGACGTAGTTCTTCGGGTCGCGCACGTACCAGAAGATGCTGTCGTGCTTGGCGGACCAGCGCGTCTTGCTGCGCCCGCCGAAGTCGTAGGCCCAGATGATCTCGTTCATGAAGGCGTCGCGTCCGAGCATCGAGTCCAGCGCCACCTTCACGTAGTGGGACTCGCGCGGATCGACGTGCACGAAGAGGGAGGCGTCGTCCGTGAGGCATCCGAGCGCCGCTTCGAGGCGCGGCATCAGAAAGCCCAAGTAGTCGTGATAGCGGTCCGCGTAGCTCGCGCTCGCGAGCACCTCCTCCGTGTAGCTGCGACCGCCGAAGCCCGCGCGCTTGCCTTCCGCGTCGGCAGTCACCTTCACGCGGCGACGCGCCTGCTTCTTGCCGCTGTTGAAGGGCGGATCGACGTAGAACAGACGCGCAAAATCGCGAGGCAGCGTCGGCAGGACGTCAAGGGCATCGCCCTGAAGCACACGTCGCGTGGTCCCTCCGCCCTCGACGCCGAGCGTGGTCTGGGTCACGGGTGTTTCGTCACGGGGTCGCGGCGTCGTCGCCCAGATCCGTCGACAGGAAGACCTCGTGCACTTCGAGCACGTTGCTGCCCGCGAACATCTCCTTCGGCGCCTTGTCCTTGTGCGCTTCGCGGAAGGCCGGGCTGTGGGTCCAGGCGGCGAAGGCCTCGAAGGTCTTCCACCAGGTCTTCACCTCGTAGAAGGCGGCGCGACCCAGATCGGGCACGAAGCCGCCCTGCTCGTGATCGAAGCGCATGGGCCGGGGGCGATGCACCTCGTTGCGCAGGAAGCCCGGCGACTGATCCACCAGGTGCACGCGGCGGCGGAAGCGGTCTTCGAACTTCTCCTCCCAGCCGGGCGCGACGGGGATGCGGTTGGTCACGACCACGACGGGCGCGCTCACTTCGTCGCTCCAATCTTCGAGCGCAGGGTCAGCACGGGGCAGTTCGCGTGACGCACGACGTT
The DNA here is from genome assembly GCA_009992505.1 of Myxococcales bacterium. GTDB lineage: Bacteria > Myxococcota_A > Polyangia > Polyangiales > Houyiibacteriaceae > JAADHO01. The sequence goes on along the minus strand of JAACVI010000371.1, from coordinate 563 downwards.
CTCGGCCACGGAGCCGATCAGGAAGTGCGTCAGGCCGCTGCGGCCATGGGTGGCCATCACGATCATGTCGACCCCCTCCTTGTCGGCATAGTGCACGATGCCATCGGCCGCGTTCCGGCTGATCACGAGCGCGGTCTTCACGGAGTCGACGTCGCCCAGCTGCTCCTCGCGCACGCGGGTGAGCTCCGCGTGGACGCGCGCTTCCACCTCCGGCTCGATCTCCGCTTCCGTCATGCTGCCGAGGCCGGGCGCCCCGATGGTCAGCGGCGTCGGATCCATGACGTGGACCAGGGTGATCTTCGCGTCGTTCTGCGAGGCCAGGATGCGCGCTGCGCCCATGGCGAGCAGGGACGAGGCGGAAAAATCGGTCGGCACCAGGATGTTCTGCGTCAGCTTCATGAAAACTCCGGTTGGCCCGCGACAGGTGAGCGCGACGACGTGGGTCTAGAGGAACCCTTGCCAAACCGCAACCGAGCTTGCACGGCCCAGGGTGCCGCCCTACCCTCGCGGCGATGCGCATCGAGGTGAACGGCGAAGACCGTGAGATCGAAGCTGGCGCCACC
>JAACVI010000370.1 GCA_009992505.1 Myxococcales bacterium | reverse complement strand
ACCGGCGAGAGGCCGTGCGGGCGTTGCTGGGTGCTTTGCCGGACGTGCAGGCCGAGGCGCTCGCCCTGCGCATCTGCCTCGGGCTGAGCCTGGAGCAGGTCGCTGCCGCGACCGACACTCCTCAGAACACCGTCCGCAGCCGCTTGCGCCTGGCTCGTCAGGCCCTGCTCCGTCGAGTGGAGTCGGATCCAGCTCTGTGCGCGCTGGTGGAGGACGCCACATGAGCCCTCCGCAGACACGCTTCGAAGACGTGCTCGACGCAGGCCGCCGTGCGCCCGAAGACGAGACCGCCCAGCGCCGGGTGGCCTTGGTGCGCGCGAACGACGTGGAGGCCGCCCTCGAGTGGCAGCTGCTCGCCGACTTCGATGAACAGCGCGAGGAGCTGGCAAACGACGACGCCTTGCCCGCGGCCAAGCTGGACGCCATCACCCAGGGCGTGTGGGCCAGGCTGCGCGAGCCCGAGCCCGAGGTCGCCCGCGAGGCCGCACCTGCTGGACGCGCTGTGCCTACCGGGGGCGCTGTCAGCGCCGGAGACCTGACCGGCGACGGAGAGCCCGAGCCAGAAGTCGCCACGCGATCGAGCGTGGAGCCCGAGCCCGAGGTCGCGCAGGACGCCGTCGTCCACCGGATCTCCCTCGCCCAATCGACGACACGACGCTTCGCCGTGGCCGTGGGTGCCGTGCCCAGCCGGCTGCGCTGGAGCGTCGCCGCGGCCGCCGTGGTCGGGCTCTCGCTGGCCGGAGGCTGGTACGCCCGCGGGGTGAACGACTCCGCGCCTGCGGCCTTGGTCGCGACCGCCAGTAGCCAGCCCGTCGCCTCGACCCACGACGTCGGAGCGACCGACGAGAGCGCCGACGTCGAGCAAGACTCCGAGCGCCCGGCAGCCCCCGGCGTGCTGCTCTCCCGCGCCGAACGAGCCAAGGGCCTCGGTCGCGCGGAGCGGGCGGCCAGCCTCTATCACCGCATCTTGCGCGAAGCGCCGTACAGCCGTGAGGCCGAGATGGCCCGCCTCGGTCTGGGGCGCGTGCTGCTCGAGGACTTGAATGCGCCCGAGCGCGCCCTCGACCAGTTCGACGCCTACCTCGCGCGCTACCCGGACGGATTGCTCCGCCCCGAAGCGCAGGTCGGCCGAGCCGAGGCCCTGGGTCAGGCGGGTCGCGTCTCCGAGGAGCGACGCGCCTGGCGAAATATCCTGGACGACGACCCCGAGGGCGCCGCCGCGGATCTGGCGCGGCACGCGACCGAGGCCGAGGTCCCATGACCCGCCCGTCGCGCAGGCGACGGAGCTCGGGGCGTGATCCAGAGGGCGGTCGAGTGATGGGACGCCGGGCGCTCGTGCTCGGCGGCGGCGCGAGCCTGCTGATGGCGCGCCTGGCCTCGGCGCAGGACGCGTCGGAGGTGACCGTCGTCATCTACACCGTTGGCGAGACGGGCACGGGGCTCGTCGTGCGCGGCTTGCGCGACGCGCTGCATGGTCTCCCGGTGTCGCTGACCGTGACGCTCGCCACGACGCTGGACGAAGCGCGCTACTTACCCCAGGCCGCCTGCACCCTCGCGATCACGCTCGAGGAAGGCGACGCCTTGGTGCTTCGCATGCGCCCCGACGGCTCCCACCTGCTACGCCGGGTCCCGCTTCGAGGCCGCCTCGACGCCGCAGCGCGCGCCGCCATCGGCCACATCGTGCGCACCTCCGTAGAGTCCGTCCTGCGCCTGCGCCGGCCCTGAGCTCGACGCGAGCACGAGGCGCCCTCCACCGCACGAGGCGACGGAGGGCTTGGCCTCCTTCCGCGCCCGAACGACGCGGAAGGTCCTCGCCCTGGCGTCAGTGCGCGCCCAACGCCTTCTTCAGTGGCTTGTTGAAGGCCCACATCGCCGCGCCGGTGGTGACGCCGATGGCGCACAGCATCATGAAGAAGTTCGTGCGCGACATGTCGTCGTAGAAGGTGCCGATGAAGCCCGACAGGAAGTTCCCGAAGAAGCTCGACGCGAGCCACAGGCCCATCATCATGCTGACGATGCGCGTGGGGCTGACCTTGGTGACCAGCGAGAGCCCGATGGGCGACAAGTAGAGCTCGCCGATGGTCAGGATGAGCGTGCAGAAGAAGGGCCAGAAGAGCGATCCCTTGCCCTCGCCGACGACCTGAGCGCCCACGGCCATCACCAGGAACGAGAGACCGAGGATGGTGGCACCCATGGCCATCTTGCCGACGGACGTGGGCTCCTTGCCGCGCTTCGCCTGCCAGCGCCACATGATGTCGAGCAGGGGCGCCATGAGGAAGATCATCAGCGGGTTGAAGGACTGGAACCAGTTCGGCGGAATCGCGAAGCCGAAGACCACGGGCCAGTTGGTCTGCGTGTCCGCCCAGGTCTGCATGGTGTTGCCCTGCTGCTCGTAGACCGCCCAGAAGGCGATGTTGAGGCCACAGAGCATGATCAACGCGGCAACCTTCATCCAGTCGTCGCGCGATAGCTTCCCACCCGTCGACGCTTCCTGCTTCTTCTCCACCATCGGCTTCTCGGGCGCGAGGTACTTGCGACCGAAGTGGTACATGACGAGGCCGATGCACAGGCCGACACCCGCGGCGCCGAACCCGTAGTGCCAGCCCAGCGTGACCGCGAGCGTGCCGCAGATCAGGTTGCTGATGAACGCGCCGAGGTTGATGCCCATGTAGAAGATCGTGAAGGCGCCATCGCGGCGCTGATCACCGGGCGGGTAGAGATCGCCCACCTGCGTGGAGATATTCGGCTTGAACAGGCCGTTTCCGAGGATCAGCAGACCGAGCGCGACCAGGAAGAACTGCTCGGACGCCATCACGAAGTGACCGAGCGCCATCAAGAGACCGCCCGCATAGACGGCCTTGCGCTGCCCCATCCAGCGGTCGGCGATGATGCCGCCGAAGAAGGGTGTGGCGTAGACGAGCGCGGTGTAGCCGCCATACATGCTGGACGCGAAGTCGTTGACGGACGCGTGGGAGATCAGCCACGTCGGCAAGTGGTGCAGGAAATCCCAGCCGATCACGTGGTACGGGTCGGAGGGCAATCCCTCGGGCACCGCGGGGCTATCGGTCGGATAGAGGCGCGCGCCGAAGGTGGAGGCCAGGTGATAGACCATGTAGGCGCGGAGCAGCCCTCGCATGCCGTAGTAGGAGAAGCGCTCCCACATCTCGGTGAAGAAGAGGACGTAGAGTCCAATGGGGTGTCCGAAGAAACGCGGCTGCTCGTCGATGGGGACGTGCTGAAGCGACGTCTGGCTACTGGCCGTTGTGGTCATGCGGGCTCCTGAGAGGGGCCGGACTGTATCAGAAGCTCTCCGAATCTCCAGAATGGCCGCCGAAACTCGCGATCCCCAGGATCGCCGCTGGAATAGGCCTGAAGAGACACGAGGGCGCCTCGATTCGCAGCCAGGACCGGGGCGCTGTACGCTCGGCCCGTGGCGAAGCCCACACGCATCGAAGGGGTCGACCTCGCGCGCGGCCTGGCGAGCCTGCTGATGTTGCAGGGACACGCCTTCGGCGGTTGGGCCTCCGCGGACGCACGCTCGACCGCGGCCTACGCCTTCACGCGCGTGCTCGGGACGCTGCCGCTACCGGCCTTCTTGGTGCTGGCGGGCGCGTCCCTCAGCTTGCGCGTGGGCGCGGCCCGGCGTCGCGGGGAGGACGCGGCTACGGTTCGCCTGCGCGTGGTGAAGCGCGGACTCGTCGTCATGGCCGCGGGCTACCTGACCAGCTTCGTCTATGCGCTGATCGATGGCAGCGACGGCCTCGGGACCTTGTTGCGCAGCGACGTCCTGCACGTGATCGGCCTCTCCCTCGTGGCCTTCGCCGTGGTGGGCGTGCGCCCGGGCAATGACGGCGCGCCGGACCTGCGGCGCCTGGGCTACGGCGCGCTCTTCCTCGGCGCCCTGCTCACCCTGTTGGCGCCGACGCTGAACCAGTTCACGCCCGCGACCGGCGGGCCGCTGCGCTACGTGGTCGCCCTCTTCGGCGACGTGCCGGGGGTCGCGCGCATGCCGCTCTTTCCGCTCGGTGCCTGGATGGCGATGGGCGTGGGCCTCGGGCTGTGGCTCTTGCGCGCGCAGCGCGCCCCGTCCGTGAGCGACGAGGCGCGCCGCGCGGGGGCCGAGCGACGTACGCTCTTGCTGGCCTCCTTGGCGGCGCTCGTCGTGGTCGCCGTGGCGTCCTTCCTGACGACCGCCCTCGCGGCACGTCTCGATCACCCGCTGAGCCGGGCCGACTCCGCGGTCTGGGCGAACCTGCTCGACCTCGGCGCGCGCGGCGCCCTCGTGCTCTTCGCCGGCGCCCTGCTCACGCCCTGGCTGCCCGGGAGAGTGCGACAGTCGCTCCTGCTGCTCGGGCGCTACTCCCTCTGGGCCTATGTCTTCCACGTGCCCTTCTGCTACGGGCGCCTGGCCTTCGGCGCCCACGGCGCGCTCTCCATGACCCAGGCCTTTTTGCTGCTGATTCCGCTGACCCTCGCCAGCCTCGGTGTCGCCTGGCTGCGCCGACGCTTGGCCCAGAGCCGTCCGAGACCGAGCGCCCCTCGCGCGCCCGCGCTCGGGCATTAGCCCGCATCCCGAGACTGGCTCGGTCCTCTGGCGCGCGATCGTCGCTCGCAAGTCTCGGGATACGCGCTAGATCGCGCCATGGCCGAAGAGAAGAAGCGCACCGGTCGCGGCATGCTCGTGCTCGTGTTGGCGGTGCCAGTAGTGCTGACCATCGCGGGCGCTGTGCTCGTCTTCGTCCTGCCCTTCCACGGCTACGAGCCCGGCGAAGCGTTGACGACCCACGTGCAGACGGCCGACTGCCGCGCGCGCAATCCTGCGCTCTCGCTCCGCCTCTTCCAGCTCGAGCGTCCCGTCTCCATGAACGCGAGGACGTGCCTGGAAGCGCCGGACGCGCTCGACTACGTGACCTTCGAGGCGCGTGACCCGGACGGCGGGCTCCGCGCACGCATCGCCGTGCTGCCCGGCCCGGAACAGGTCGACGAGCAGGCCCTGGACGATCTCCTCGCGCGCGATGCCGCGCGGCGACACGCGGGTTCGGAGCCGACCGTGCTCACGCGCGCGCCCTACCCAGCCCGAGGCACGCGCCTGCTTCGACGCGATCTCGCGCTGCACCTGAATCAGCCCAGCCCAGAGCTCGACGCCGGCGATTGGGTCATGCACGTCGTGGTCGTGCCGCGCCCCCACGGAGGCGGCAGCGTCGTGCTGCACGGCGAGGCCAAGGTGCAGGGCGACGCCCAGAGCACGTTGCTCGCGCTGAACCGACGCATGGCCCCGATGATCGAGTCGCTACGCTTTTAGAGAGCTGAACGGGTAATGATCAGGCGGCCGCGCGGCGGGTGTTCAGTCGCGACGTCGTCTCGGTAGCGTCCGAGTCCGT
>JAACVI010000369.1 GCA_009992505.1 Myxococcales bacterium | reverse complement strand
GCCGCCGCCTCGCAGCGCTGGCGAAGTGGCGACCACGACGTCCCATTCCCGCCGGGTACCTATCGCCCGCCCCTCGTTCGCGCAGCCTGAGCAATTCGCCAGGGCGGAGCGCCAACCCGTGGGAGACGTGCGCCTCTGGACTGCATGGGGCTCGAAAACCCAGGCGAACCGACCCCTGGCACGAGGTGTTGAGTGCACTTCAGCACACATCACCTGCACACCAAGCACCCGTGGACGCCGGCCGGCGCCTGCTGCCCCAAAACGTGCTGGAAGGTAGGAAGGTAGGTAGGCACAGCACACGGCACCCGCGCACCAAGCCGCCCATGGACGCCCGTCATCGCCCGCTGCCCCAAAACGTGCTGGAAGGTAGGGGGAGGAAGGTAGGGGGAGTGCGGTCAGTCCGAGAACGGTGTCGGGAAGGTAGGGGGAGTTCGGTCAGTCCGAGAACGGTGTCGACGGGGCGTCGTAGACGCCGTTTCCGTTTACATCGAGGTAAACAGGATTGACGAAGCCCATGGCGTGGGCGCCGGGCGCGAGGATGTCGAGGTAGGTGGGCGCGTCGGGAATGACGACGCCGCCGGTGGTCTGATCCGCGGCGTCGACGACGCCGTTTCCGTCATTGTCCGTGGCGTCGACGACACCATCGGCGTCGAGGTCACCGACGCGCGGCAAGGCGAAGCCCGCCTCGACGACCACGAAGCTGTCTTCGGTGATGCCCGTGAGGTCGACCATGCCGTCGTAGCGGATGACGCCGGTCGTGCCGAAGGGATCCGCCGGGGTGCTCAGGTCGGTGCTCGAGAGCCGTTGGACGACCTCGCCACCGAGGCGCACGCGAATCTCGTCCACGGGTACCCACGGCGGTGCGGCGACGGTGATGTGGAGCTTGGCCGCGCCACCTGCGACGGTGAAGAGGTCACGACCGGGCGCGACACATCCGGTTCCGTCGGTCTGGCAGACCTCGGCCCAGACGAAGACGCCCGTGCCGCCCGCGACAGCGCCCGACTCGAGCGCCGTGACCAGCGCGTCGTCGGAGAGCGCGTCCAGGGTAACGTCGGTCTTCACGAAGGTGACGGGGTAGCCCGCCTCTTCCGTGACCAGCCGATGCGAGTCGCTGTTGGCCGTACCCACGGGCCGACGACCGTCGGGCGACGCGCGCAGGAGAGCGAGCCAATCGCGCATGTTGCCGATGAAGCTCGGCACGTCCTTGCCGTTGATCACCTCCATGGCGTCGGCGTCCCAGGCGCGCGTGCCGCCCGGCCCCGTGGCCATGAAGCACGACCCCGTGTCGTCGATGGTGGTGGTGGGGTCGAAGCCGCAAGAGTCGAAGTAGCCGAGCCAGATGCTGCCACGCCGATCGGAGCGACCGTGGTTCAGCTGCACGACGGGCGACGTGACGGGCGAGGGCAGCGCGCGCAGACGCTCGTAGAGCGTGCCGGGATCGATGAACTCATCGGCGGGCGCACCGCTCTTGTGCGCACCGGGCTGCACCACCAGCGGGAAGGCGTTGTAGTGACCGATGGTGTGGATGAATTCGCTCCAGGGAACGAAGGAGGTCGACTCCAGACCCACGTAGGTGCGCAGCTTGCCCTGCCAGCTCGGGGGCAGGCCGTCCTCGACCGTGGCCAACGCGGGCGCGTAGTCGAAGATCACGTCGTGCTCGGTCGAGACCATCGCCTGAACGCCCTCGGCGAGGTAGGCCATGACGCGGTCTTCGATGGGCAGGGACGAGTCGAAGCTCGCGCCGCTGTGCACGTGGAAGTCGCCGATGATGAACCCGGCCGGGACGACGTCCACGGGATGGATCGTCAGCGTCGTGCTCGCGCCGCTGGCGTCGACCGTCACGCTCTGATGCGCGAGGGACCAGTTCACGCCATGCGTGGCGTACACATCGTAGGTACCCGCCGGCAACGGCAAGGAGACGAGCCCGTCGCCATCCGTGAGCGCGGTGTTCATGGCGGGGCTGCCGCCGAAGGCCGAGCCGAAGTCGGGCGTGGACGTAGCGCCCGTGCCGACGACCACGACACGTGAAGGCACACCGCCGGTGCCGTCCGTCACGGTGACGTCGAGGCTGGGCGCGGCGGGAAGCGTGATCGGAAGGTCGAGGGTGGCCCCCGACGCGAGATCACCCGCTGTGCCGCGGATCGGTTCGCGACCCATGGCTCGGATCTCGTAGGAGACCGCGCCGATGGGCATGCGGGCCGAGAAGGTTCCGTCGGCCTGCACGCGCACGATGGTGAACGGCGTCCAGGTCGTCGGATCCGTCGCGCTCCCGCTCGCGTCGGGTTGGGCCAGGACGATCTCGGGGCGACGCCTCGGGTCCGCGGTGAAGCTCTCGCCAGGGGGCAGCGTGACCGTACCGGAGACGGTGCCGACTTCCATGCGACCGAGCCCGGCGAGATCGTCGAGCACGGTGTCGACCGCGGAGGCCACGTCCGCCTGATGACCGAGTACGAGGACGCGATCGTAGGTCTCGTGGCCGGCCGGGCTGAGCAGACCGATGCCGATGCCGAAAGACCCCATGCCCGACACCTGCGCACCGTGCACAGCCATCACGGTGTCGACGCTGGCGGGATAGTAGGCATAGGTGGAGCCGTCGCCGATCAGCGAGCCGGTGGAGCCGACGTAGGGCGTGCGCACGATGGTCGCGAGCGGATCGGCCGAGTTGAACTCGGTGCACTGATCGCCCTGCCCGGTCGTGGGACAGAAGGGCAAGCCGGAGCTGCCGCCCCAGATCACGAAGTCGAGGACGTGGAAGCCGTTGCCGAGCGCGTAGGTGTTCGCAGTCGTGTTCCTCAGCGTCGAGCTCACGCGGATGCGCGGATCACCGCAGCGGATCTCGTGCTCGGTGATCACGGTGATGCCTTCGCCGGGATCAGGCGTGAGCTGAGGGCTTCCGTCCTCCTTGGGCTGCGGATCGATGAAGCCGCTCGAGCGGATCAGCACATGGTCGCTGTCCTGCTCGGCGACCTCCATGTTGTTGTAGGAGACCTGGAACGCCTGCGCCGGGCTGCCGAGCTGACTGAACTCCTCGAAGTTGTCGCTCTCCCCGAGGTAGTGCAGGTCGACAAGGTTGCCGCCGGAGCGTGCGAGCAGAGCGGGCCTGTCGACCGCGTCGAACACGGCGCGGAAGAGGCCGTTCGTCACCTCGAGGTCGCCGTTTCCGCCGATGGCGTCCGGGCCGGGACCTGTCATGGTCGAGCCCTCGATGACGCGCGCCATGACGCAATCCATCGGACCGGCGTCGCCGGCGTCCCCGCCGCCATCCGTGCTGCCGTCGGGCATCGCGGAGTCTGGTCCGGCGTCGGTGGGCGAAGAATCGTCTCCGCAGCCGACGGTGAACAGGAGGCCGCTGGCGAGCAGCGCGATGAGGCGATAGGCAGTGGAGGAGTTCATCATGGCCCAAAGCATACCTCAGCCAGAGAAAAGCGGGCAGCCACACTCGACGCCCCCGAGCAACGCCCCGCTGGACTGCCTGAGCTGCGGCGCCTGCTGCCGCACGGGGCACGATGGCCGGATTCTGGTGCCCGAAGCGGACCTGGTTCGCTGGCGCGCCGCGGGCCGT
>JAACVI010000368.1 GCA_009992505.1 Myxococcales bacterium | reverse complement strand
AGATCCTTGGGTAGCCGAGGTCGGGCTCGAACCGACACGTCCTTGCGGACACCGGATTTTGAATCCGGCGCGTCTGCCTATTCCGCCACTCGGCCGAGGGCGCGCGACTATAGCAGCCCTCGGGCTGCGGCGCCCGCCAGTTTTCGTATACTCGCCCGGCCATGCGCTTCGCCGCCATCGATGTCGGCTCCAACGCCTCGCGATTGCATATCGTGGAGGCGAACGAGCCCGGACACCTCTCGCCCTACCGCGCGCTGCGCATCCCCGTGCGTCTGGGCCACTCCGTGTTCCAGACCGGACGACTCGACGCCGAGACGCTGGAGGCCAGCGTCGCCGCCATGCGCCGCTTCGCCGCGACCATGGAGGAGGCGCGGGTCGAACGTTACCGCGCCGTGGTGACGGCCTCGGCGCGCTCGGCCGAGAACGCCGACGAGCTGATCCACCGCACGCGGGACGAGGCCGGCATTCGTCTCGACGTCGTGGACGGCAGCGAGGAGGCGCGTCTCGTCGCCCTGGCCGTGTCGTCCAAGGTCCCGCTCGCCGGCCATTGCCTGCTCGCCGATCTGGGTGGCGGGAGCTTCGAGCTGAGCGAGAGCGACGACTCGACGCGGGGCTTCATGGTCTCGTTGCCCATCGGCACGGTCCGCCTGCTCGAAGCCTTCCTGAGCGGAGGCGAGCCCGTCGACCCGCGTCAGGATCGCCTGGTGCGCGAATACGTGGACCGTCTGCTGGCGCCCCATCGGCGGAAGCTCCGCCGCAGGCCCTGGGACAAGGTCATTGGCACGGGCGGAAACTTCGTGGCGCTGGCGCAGCTCTGCCCCGCCGCGGGTGACGGGCCCGCCATCGACCTGAACGCGGCGCGCGCCCTGCTCGCCGAGATGGGGCCCCTCTCGGCCGCGGAGCGGGCGCTCGAGTGGAGCCTGAACGAGGATCGCGCGGACGTGATCGTGCCGGCGCTGTACACGGTCGTGGCCCTGGGCGATCTGGCCGGCGTCTCGCGCATGGACGCGCCCGGCGTGGGCCTGAAGGAAGGCATCGTCGAGGAGCTGGTCGAGAAGCACTTCCGCGTCTGGGACTACGACGCGGAGCGCGACAAGCTGCTGGCGGGCGCGCTGCACCTCGGGCGGCGCTATCACTTCGACGAGCGCCACGGGCTGGCGGTGGCCGACATGGCCTGTCAGCTCTTCGACGCGCTGACGAAGCTGCATCATCTGGGCGCCGAGGATCGCGCGATCCTGCGCCTGGCGGCGGTGCTCCACGACGTGGGCGACTTCATCAACCCGGGATCGCACCACAAGCACAGCCAGTACATCATCGAGAACAGCGAGCTGATGGGGCTGCCCGCCGCCCAACGCGGGCTCACGGCCGCCGTCGCGCGCTACCATCGCCGCGCCCTCCCCTCCACGCGTCACGCCGGTTTTCGGAGCCTCTCCGAAGAGGATCGCACGCGCGTGAAGTCCCTGGCGGCGATCCTGCGCGTGGCCGACGCCCTCGACCGCGGTCACCTGGGCAAGGTCGACGAGCTGACCGTGCGCGTGAAGCGATCGAGCGTGCTGCTCGAACTCTCGACCGACGTGGACACGGCGCTCGAGGAGTGGACGGTCGGTCGCAAGGCGGATCTCTTCGAGCAGGTCTTCCAGCGCACCGTGCGCATCAGCCTCACGCCCGAGTCGACGCCACCGAGCTAGTGCTCGTCGCGGAAGAGCTCACCCGTGGTGGGCTCCGCGCGCGGCACATGACAACGCCGGCAGCGAGCCTCGTAGGACTCCGCGGCGCCGACGACGACGCGCTCGCCCGCGGAGACGAGCCTCTGGGAGCGACTCGCGGGTGCGCCGCAGCGAGTGCAGATCGCCAAGGTCTTGGTGATGTACTCGGCCACGGCCAGCAGCTCGGGCATGGGGTCGAAGGGCTTGCCCGTGTAGTCCTGATCCAGACCGGCGCAGATCACGCGCACGCCGTGATCCGCGAGCCGCTGCACCAGATCGACCACCGTGCGATCGAGGAACTGCACCTCGTCGATGCCGACCACCTTGGAGTCCTGATCGATGAGTCGCGCCATCTGGTCGACGTTGTCGACCACCGTGGCCTGCATGGAGGTCGCGGAGTGGCTGACGATCGCCGTCGCGTCGTAGCGGTCGTCGATGCGCGGCTTGAACACCTGCACGCTCTGACGCGCGATCTGCGCGCGGCGCAGGCGACGCACGAGCTCCTCCGTCTTGCCGCTGAACATCGGACCGCTGATCACTTCGACCCAGCCCACGCCTGCTTGCACGACTTGCATCGCGGCTCTGGTACCGTGCCCGGCCCCGACGATCAACGATCAAGTCGCCGATTCACGATCGAGGGACTAGACGACGCTCATCAGATGAGTGAAGCGCAGGAGCAGGGGAACGCTCGCCGGGCTGGCGTGCACTTCGATCTCGCCCGCGCGGCTGGCCCCGAAGACTTCGCGCGCGACCTTCCCGCGCGGGTCCGGCAGATGCAGGCGCGGCGTGGTCTCGATCAGGCTCATCTTCATGATCCACTCGGCGTTGGCCCGAACGGTGATGTCGGGGATGCCGACGATGCCCGCGTAGAGCTCCACACGACCGCCCTCGAAGAGCAGGGTCAGGCTCTGGTCGAGGTCGGGGGCGACGATGGCGATGCGGCCGATCATGCGGCCCACGACTTTCTTCTTGATCGCGTCTTCGTCGAGGGTCTGACGAATCAGCGTCGCGAGCATCGAGCACAGGCCGCTCTCGGACGCGCCTGGCGCGAGGACGATGGACGGCTCCATCCCTAACCTCGAAAGCGCGTGGGCACATGGGCCGCGCTGGTGACGAGCTCGCGCGACGACTCCACGTAGCGGATCATGATCGGCAGGTTGCCCTGCGTGAGCTTCAGCTTGCCCTCCATCATGCCCTTGATGGGATCGAGTTCGCCCTCGATCACCTGCCGCCAGCGCGCGTAGGGCGCGACGATCACGAAGGGTGTCTCCGCGACGGCGTCCATGCCCTTCACCAAGCTCGTGCCGCGGCATACGCCTTGATCGACGTCCAGGATCATGCCCATGTCGTGTTCGAGGCCGAGGGCGGGATCGGCGCTGACGACCATGGCGACGGCGCCGTGGATCCAGGGCTTGCCCGCCTCGCGGTAGCGCTCGTTCCCGTTGACGGCGTCCTTGAAGGCCGCGGTCCAGGCATCCGAGGGAAAATCAAAGCCTTCTTCGCTGCTCATGTCTCGGTCTCGACTCTGCTGGGGGTGCCGGCGCGGTGTAACCCTCACGTCCCCGTGGTGCAACGCCGACGGAGTTGACCGAAAGCGCCCGAACACGGACCGCAGCCCTTTTGCCTCGGGCGAGCCGTGTGCTATCTTGAGTTCGTGGAGGTTGTACTTCGCAAGATCGGCAAGACACCTGGGCGCGCAGTCGTCGGGCGCCTACTCCGACCTCCGCGCAAGGGCTCAGTCGTCGTGATCGAGTTCCCGGATGGCTTGCACGAGTACGTGACCACGCCCGTGCGGCGCGTGCTGCGGCTGGTGGATGGAGACGCCTACTTCATCCAGACCGCCAACAGCCGCTATCGGCTCGA
>JAACVI010000367.1 GCA_009992505.1 Myxococcales bacterium | reverse complement strand
CGCCCAAGGCGCTCTTGCTCTCCGGCCTCGCGGGCTGCGCGGCCATGGACGTGGTCGCCATCCTGCGAAAGATGCGGCAGCCCCTCACGGGCCTGAACGTCTCGGCCGAGGCCAGCCTCACCCACGACCATCCCAAGGTCTTCGAGCACATGACCGTGGTCGTCCAAGTCGAAGGCGACGTCGTCCCCGACCGTGTGTGGCGTGCCGTGGGCCTGTCCCGTGACAAGTACTGCGGCGTGGCGGCCATGCTGAGTGCCCACGGGGCCATCGCCTACCGCGTGATGCTCAACGGCGAAGAGGTCCCCGAGCCCTGATCGTCCTCAGGGGCGCGCGCCGCGCATCTGGGTCCCCAAATGGTGGCTCCTTCCTTGTCGGGCTCTAGAGCGGGTGGTAGCTTGCACGTATTAATTCGGGCGCTCAGATGACAGTCCGGCTCACGGATATTCTCACCAAGGTTCGGAGCTACCATCCGGCGGCCGATACAGATCTGATCAACAAGGCCTACGTGTACGCCTCGCGCATGCACGACGGCCAGATGCGCAAGTCGGGCGAGCCCTACTTCGTGCACCCCGTCAGCGTCGCGAACATCATCGCCGACCTGCACCTCGACACGGCCAGCATCTGCGCCGCGCTCTTGCACGACGTGGTCGAGGACTGCGACGGAGTCGAGAACGAAGACATCGCCGCGCTCTTCAGCGAGGAGGTCTCCTTCCTGGTCGACGGCGTCACCAAGCTCGGCAAGGTGAACTTTACGTCCAAGGAGGACCGCCAGGCCGAGAGCTTCCGCAAGATGCTCGTGGCCATGGCGCGCGACATCCGCGTGCTGCTGGTGAAGCTGGCTGACCGCTTGGACAACATGCGCACGCTCGAGCACATGAAGCCCGACGCCCAGGAGCGCATCGCCTCGGAGACGATCGAGATCTACGCGCCCTTGGCCGGACGCCTCGGCATTCACTGGATCAAGGCGGAGCTCGAGGATCTCAGCTTCCACTACCTCTACCCGGAGGGCTCGGCCGAGCTCGAGCACAAGGTCAAGAAGGTCACCAAGGACACGACGCGCTACATCGCCGACGTCGAGAAGCGCATCAAGCGCATGCTGATCACGCGCGGCTTCGCCATGGAGGTCGCCGGCCGTCGCAAGCACGTCTACTCGATCTACCGCAAGATGCGCCGCACCGGCTGCGCCTTCGAGCAGATTCAGGACCTCGTCGCCTTCCGCGTGCTGATGGAGAACGTCTCCGACTGCTACGCGGCGCTGGGTGTCATCCACTCGGAGTGGACGCCCATCCCCGGCCGCTTCAAGGACTACATCGCGCTGCCCAAGCCGAACATGTACCAGTCGCTGCACACCACGGTGATCGGGCCCGGCAACAAGCACATCGAGGTGCAGATCCGCACCCAGGCCATGCACCGCACGGCCGAGCTCGGTATCGCCGCCCACTGGCAGTACAAGGCGCAGGGCAGCGGGCCGAGTGGCAAGGACGCCGCGCGCTTCGCCTGGCTGCGCCAGCTGATGGAGTTCCAGAAGGAGGTCGCGGATCCGGCCGAATTCTACGAGAGCATCAAGGTCGATCTGTTCCCGGAGGATGTCTACGTGTTCACCCCTCAAGGTGACGTGAAGACTTTCCCGCGAGGCGCGTCTCCGCTCGACTTCGCTTACGCGATTCATTCGGAGGTCGGCAACCATTGCTCCGGCGCGCGCGTGAACGGCGTGATGGTTCCCTTGAAGCACGAGCTGCACAACGGCGACGTGGTCGAGATCCTGACGCGCAAGGATCAGACGCCCAGCAAGGACTGGCTCGGCTTCGTCGCCAGCGGCCGCGCGCGATCCAAGATCCGCGCCTACCTGCACAGCGAGGAGCGCAAGCGCTCGATCAACCTCGGCCGCGATCTGGTCGAGCGCGCCCTGCGCAAGCACGACATCTCCCTCGCGCGCTTCAACAAGAGCGGCGAGCTGAAGAAGGCGCTCGACAAGCTGCGCCTCGGCTCCGAGAACGAGCTCTACGCGCAGGTCGGGTACGGCAAGATCTCGCCGAGTCAGGCGGTCGAATCGGTCGCACCCGAGGAGGGAGCCACCCGCGAGAGCCTGCGCCCCAGCTTCTTCGAGCGCACCGTCGAGCGCGTCACGGGCGGCGAGAAGACGGATGGAATCCGCATCGACGGACTCGACGACATCCTCGTTCGCTTCGCCAAATGCTGCACGCCCGTCGTGGGCGATCCCGTGGTCGGTTGGATCACGCGAGGGCGCGGAGTGACGGTCCATCGTCGCGAGTGCCCGCGCGCCATGGAGCTCGATCCCGAGCGCCGCATCGAAGTCAGCTGGGCCAAGACGTCCACCGTCGATCTTCCGGTGGCGCTGCGCGTCATCACCTCGGACACGCCCGGTATCCTCACCCAGGTGTCGGCCGTGTTCACGGACAACGGCGTGAACATCAGTGAGGCGACCTGCCGCAGCACGGATGGCCACGCGGTCAACACCTTCCAGTTCAGTGTCCGAGATCTCGCGCGTCTGCGCACCGTGATGCGGGGCATCTCGCGCGTGACTGGCGTCGAGGAGGTCGAGCGGCTGTGACCGAGGGGTCGGGGGAGGCGCCGAGCTTGGAGGTCGCCCTGTTTGGAGACGATGAAGCCACCGTGGTGCAGTCGGACTTCGCCGACGGCTCCTTCTTCGGGAACCGCTTCCGGATCGACGGCGTGCTCGGTCATGGCGGCATGGGCAGCGTCTTCGAAGCGCGCGACCTGACCGACGACAGCGTGGTGGCGTTGAAGGTCCTCGGCGCCAAGCGCCTCCCGAGCGAGCAAGCACGCGAACGCTTTCGACGCGAGTCGCAGATCCTGCTGACGCTCAAGCATCCCTGCATCGTGGAGCTGCGCGCCCTCGGGCAGTCGCCGGAGGGCGTGCCCTGGATCGCGATGGAGAAGCTCGACGGGCAGACCTTGCGCGAACGCATCGAGAGAGAGGGTGCGCTCGAACCGCATCAGCTGACGCCCATCCTCGACGCCACGGCGGAGGCGCTGGAGGTCGCCCACGCGGCGGGCGTGATTCATCGCGACCTCAAGCCCGACAACATCTTCCTGCCCAAGGTGGGCATCCCCGCGGCGAAGATCCTCGACTTCGGGCTGTCGAGCGCCATCGGCGCGCAGAAGCTCACGGAGCAGGGCGCCGTGCTCGGGACGCCTCGCTACATGGCCCCCGAGCAGATCGCCTCGGCCAGCGCGGCGGATGCGCGCTCCGATGTCTACGCCCTCGGCGTGATCCTGTACGAAGCGCTCGCGGGCTGTTCGCCCTTCGAGGTCTCGGACCACGCGCAGCTCCTGGGCGCGATCCTGCAAGGCCGGCAGCGGCCCCTGTTCCAGATTCGGCCCGAGCTTCCGCAGGCGTTGACGGGGGTGCTCGAGCGCGCGATGTCGCCTCGCCCCGAGGAGCGCTACCCGGGGCCCGCGTTGCTGGCGGACGCCTTCGCCGCCGCTGCGGGTCTGCGTGGCTCGAGTCTGCCGCCGGCTCCGCCG
Organism: Myxococcales bacterium; assembly: GCA_009992505.1. Taxonomy (GTDB): domain Bacteria; phylum Myxococcota_A; class Polyangia; order Polyangiales; family Houyiibacteriaceae; genus JAADHO01. Next base: position 31 of record JAACVI010000367.1, on the reverse strand, counting down.
CCCACCCCCGCGCGAGGCCACGCGGTGCGCG
>JAACVI010000333.1 GCA_009992505.1 Myxococcales bacterium | reverse complement strand
GGCGCAGTGCCATTCGGCGCATCGCCCGCGGCGGCCCAGACGCCCGAGCTCGACGGCCTGGCCCAGGCCGCGCGCCACGCACCACGCGACGCTGACGCGCAGACCGCCTACGGCCGCGCGCTGCTGCGGGCAGGCAGCTACCGCGACGCCGAGCGCGTGTTGAAGGTGGCCGCTCGCCTGCGCCACGCCGATCCCGCCGCGCTCTATCTCGTGGCCGAGGTCGCCTTCGCCCGTCGCGACTACCGCGCCTCACGTGCGGCGTGCGCTCCGATCGAGCGTCTCGGTCGCGACTCGCTGCTCGCCCGCGTCTGTCGAGCGCGCGCGTATCTGGTCTGGAACCGCGCCGGACGCGCCTTCGAGGAGCTCGACGCCGCCCTCGCCGAAGCCCCGAACGACTTCGACGCGCTCTTGGCTCTGGGCGAAGCGCATCGCCTACGCGCCGACGTCCCCCACGCCGAAGACGCTTATCACCGAGCCATCGCCTCCAATGGAGCGCGTTACGAGCCGCACCTGGGCCTGGGACAGCTCTACGCCCAAGCGCGTAGGAACAGCGACGCCGTGCGCGAGCTGAGCGAGGCCGCGCGCCTCGACCCGACGAACCCCGAGGTGGCCTACGAGCTCGGACAGCTGCGCTCGGGCGCGGACGCGATCCGGCTCTTGGAACAGGCGACGAGCACACGACCCGGCTGGGCCGAGGCGCAGCTCGCGTTGGGTCACGCGAAGTTCGCCGCCGGTGACAGCGAGGGCGCGCGCGCGGCGTTCGAAGCGGCCCTGCATGTGGACTCCCACCTCTCGCCCGCCCACGTCGGACTCGGACGAATCCTGGCCGCGGCTCACGACACCGCGGGCGCCGAGCGCGAATACCAGGCGGCGATCCTGCTGGTCGCCAACGACGCGGACGCCGTGCTCGCCTTGGGTGAACTCTACGAGGCGACGGATCGGACGCAGCAGGCCTTCGAGCAATATCAGCACGCCGCCGACCTCGACCCACAGGGCACTTCGGCGCTCCTGCACGCGGCGCGCCTCGCGCTGGCGCAGCACCGCAGCGTGCTCGCGACGGGCTTCTTGGATCGCCTGCTCCGCACGCGTCCCCGCCTCGCCGCCGCGCTCGCGCTCTACGGCGACGCCCTGGCCGAGTCGGATCGCACACGCGCTCGCGACTTCTACCAGCGCTCCCTGACGGGCGAAGGCGACGTCGACCGTGCGCACGTGCAAGCGGCGATTCACGAGCTCGACGCCCCGCAGACGCATCAACCGGGCCTGCGTCGCGCGACCGTCCCCGACCGCTAGCTAGCAGCCTCGGCCGTGTCACTCCCGACCGTGAGGATCGTGGTGGAACCGCATCGAGCTTTCAGTGCTCATGGCGTCCCGGGCGTTGCCCTGCCGCCCGCGCCTCAGGCTCGCTTGCGCGCCGATCTGCGCGCGTCGGCCTCGGCGGCCAGGCTTCTATCCTCGTCGGTCTCGAGCAGCAGCTTGGGCACGGGCAGCCCCTTGCCGTTCTCGCCCACGTTGACGAAGACGAGCAGCGCCTCGACCGAGAGCACGGGATCGCGGCTGCCCGGTCGCTCACGCGTCACGCGAACGCAGACTTCCATCGAAGTGCGAAACGCCTGGGTGAGTCGCCCGTGGATGGACACCACGTCGCCGACGCTGATCGGCACCTTGAAGTGCAGGTTGTCGACGAAGGCCGTGACCGGAACGCGACCGCAATGACGCTGGGCCGCGATGGCCGCGCAGATGTCGATCCAGCCCATGATGGTGCCGCCGAAGGCCGTGCCCAGGACGTTGGCGTGCTGGGGCAGGACCTGTTCGGTCATCTGGGTCTCGCTCTCGCGGGGCGAGAGCGCTTCGGGAGATGAGGTCATGCGCAGACCATAGCGCGATGTGGCCCGGCGCGATGCCCCGATGCGCCGGATTCGATTCGCGCGGCGGCCCGAAGCCGATGCCCGCACAAGACTCGGATCGAATTCGCGCCCGGAGCGGCTAGGCTGCGCCCGATGCCGGCCCCTGCTCGCCTGAAAGACGCCCAGCGTGTGCTCGCCGACGTGTTCGGTTTCGCGGACCTACGACCGGGACAAGCCGAGGCGGTCGAGGCGGCGATGAGCGGCCGGGACGCGGCCGTGCTCTTGCCCACGGGCGCGGGCAAGTCCCTCTGCTACCAGGTGCCGGGCATCGCGCTGGCGCGCGCGGGGCATGGCCCATGCTTGGTGATCTCGCCGTTGCTAGCGCTGATGGCCGATCAGGTCGAGGCGCTGCGAGGGCGCGGCGTGAAGGCGTCTGCGCTCAACAGCCATCAGACGGAGGCGGAGGCGCGAGCGACCCTGGCCGAGTACCGAGAGGGCGAGATCGAGCTGCTCTACGTCTCGCCCGAGCGGGCCGCGCAGCCGGCGTTTCGACGCATGCTGACCGGGCGCCGCGTCGGCTTCTTCGCCATCGACGAGGCGCACTGCGTGAGCCAGTGGGGGCACGACTTCCGGCCGGAGTACATGCAGCTAGCGGAGCTGCGCGAGCTGAGCGACGCGCCCATGATGGCGGTGACGGCGACGGCGACCGAGCGCGTGCTGAAGGAGCTGATGCGGCGCCTCGGTCTGCGCGAGCCGGCCGTCGTACGCGGCGACTTCCGACGACCCAACCTGGCGTTCTCGGTGGAGGCCATCGCGAGCCACGAGGCGCGCATCGAGCGCCTGGTGACGTTGCTCGACGAGTCCGGGCTGCGCGCGCGACAGAGCGGCAAGGCCATCGTCTACTGCGCCACCCGCAAGCACACGGAGACCGTCGCGGCGGCGCTCACGGCGCGAGACTTCAAAGCGCGTCACTACCACGCGGGTCGATCGAAGGAAGATCGCGAGCGAGCCCAGCGCGCCTTCGGTGCGGGGCGCCTGCGCGTGTTGGTCGCGACGAGCGCCTTCGGCATGGGCATCGACTTTCCCGACGTGCGGTTGGTCGTCCACTACCAGACGCCGGGCAGCCTCGAGGCCTACTACCAAGAGGCGGGACGCGCGGGTCGAGATCGCGACCCGGCGCGCTGCGTGATGTTCTTCGGCGCGGGAGACCTGGCGACGCAGAGGCGGATCGTGTCGGGCAAGGGTGTGGGCGAGGCGCTGCGCGCGATCGAGTCGTACGCCAACTCAGGGGAGTGCCGCGAGCGCGTCATCTGCGCCCACTTCGGTGTCGCGGAGGCGCCGCCCTGCGGACGCTGCGACGTGTGCACGGGCAGCGTCACGGGGGGTGAAGAGGAAGCGCGCCCGGACGACGTGCAGGCGCTGACTTCATCGCAACTCGCCATCGTCGTGGCTGCCGCGAAGGAGCTGACCAAGCCCGCGGGCAAGACCAACCTGGCGCGCGCCTTGCGCGGGAGCCGAGCGCGCAGCCTGAACAAATGTGGTCTCTTGAAGATGTCTCAGCACGGCGCGCTGCGCAGCGTCGACGAGCGCGCCATCGTGCGCGCGATCGAGGGCTTGCTCGACTCCGGCGAGCTCGCGCGCAAAGGCAACAAGTACCCGACCGTGTGGCCAGCCGGCAAAGCCGTGCGCGCGGTGAAGAGCGATGATGAGCCC
>JAACVI010000332.1 GCA_009992505.1 Myxococcales bacterium | reverse complement strand
CGAGCCCGACTTCGTGCCCGAGGCGCTCGCGGAGTCGAAGTGGTAGATGCCGCCACTGCCATAGAACACCCCTGCGGGTGAGGACTCGACCCACGCCAGCACATCGTCGGTCGTGCGTAGACGTGCCTGCTCGAGGCCGGTGGTGGCGTCGAGGATGGCGATGTTTTGCCGATCCCAAGGCGCGAAGACCACGCCACCAGCCGCGGCGGGCTGCCCCAACACGCCCGAGACCTCGAACGCCCAGCGCTCGAGACCCGTCCGGGCGTCCACGGCTCGCACGCGACCGGCGCGTGCGCTGCCTCCGCCGGCGCCGACCGACGCGGCGTAGATCACGGTCGCATCGCTACGGGTCGCACCGACGTAGGCGAGACTCGCGAGGTCCGCGCGCCACAGCTCGTGTCCATCGGTGAGGTCGAGGGCGAGCACCACGTCGCGCGTGCTGGTCAGCACGACGTCGCCCAGGATCTCTGGTCGCGTCATGGCGTCGACGGGATGGGTCCACAGCGTGCTGCCGTCGACGAGGGAGTAGGCGGCGACGGCGCGCGGTTCGGCGTGGGTCGTCACCACCGCCAGCGGCACAGCGCGGGCGTTGCTCGGGGCGTCGGCGATGCGTCCCGCCGGCATGCGCGCCACGATGGGCGCGATGGCGTCCGCGCGGTTGTCCGGAAAGCGTGGGTCGAAGGCCCCCGTCATGGCGCCGTAGGTGCAGCCCTGTGCGAAGCAAAGAGTGACGAGGCCGAGCCACGCGGCGCGTGTCTGGGCGCGCTTCACGACGCACCTCCGGCCGGCGTCGGCTCCGCTGGGATGCGGCGAATCGTCTCCTCGATCAGGCGCTTCAGCGGTGAGCTGTCGCGCTCGGAGAAGGTCGTGAGGTAGTCCACCAAGAAGCTGCGCACCATCGGTCCCGCGACCTCACCGAGCTTCTCCACCACGCCCTGCTTGACCGCCGCGCCGATGTCGTCTCGCCGCAGCAGAGGCCCGTAGCCACTGAGCATCACGGCCAACGGTCGCTGCCCGAGGTAGGCGTCGAAGCGCGCCACACCCGCGCCGGGGACCAGCTTGCCGATGGCGATGGCCGCCTCGATCACGCCTCGATCGAAGGCCGTGAAGAGCGCGTCCAACGTGCCCGTCGCGTGGCGGTCGCCGAGGGCCAGGGCCACCGCACCGCGCACGGAGCGATCGGAGTCGCGCAGTCCCTGGGCCAGGAGGGCGGGAATGCGTGGATCGTCGATGGCCGCGAGCGCCAGATAGGCGCGGCGGCGCGCGGCCGGTCGGCGATGACGGCTCATCTCCACCAGCACGTCGATGGACGCCGGGCTCGCCAGGCCGCGCAGGGCTTCGAGCGCTCGGTCGGCGACGGGATCGGGCTGCCCCGAGCGCAGCAGCTCGGCGAGGGGTGGCACCACTTCGGGCCGGTCGAGCACGCTGAGCAGATCGATGGCCTCGCGCACTTGGTCTGGATTGTCGCTGCGCAAGCGCGCGGTGATCTCGGACAGATCCGCGAGCGTGGGAGCGTCAGGCGCTGCCGCTTCGGTCGTGTGTCGCGCTCGATGTCCGCGCTGCGCCAGGGTCGCGTCGGGAACCGCGAACATGGTGACGAGCAACGTGACGAGCACGGTCGTGAAGACCACACTGGCCGAGAGGGAAGAGAGAAGTACGCGCGTCATGGGGCACCTGCGCCGACCGGGTTCGAGAGGGCGCCGGGCGGTTGGAGGCGAAGCGAATGATGCGCCCCCCGGCGTGTCCCGCGAGCTATGGGGACCGGTCGAATGACCGCTACATAGCAAAGGAGCGCGTGGGCACAACGCCAAAGCGCTCGCGCCCGCTTGCTGCCGTGGTAGACAGCACAGGACACGTTCGACCCCCTCTCCATGCCGCTCTCCCGCCTGCGCCAGTCTGTCGCCGCCCATGGCCGCGCCCGTGTTTCCCTCGCTGTCCTCGGTGCGTTGGTGCTCGCCTGCATCTCGGGCTTGCGCGCGCCGCTGGTGTCGGGAGCGGCGCCCGAGGTCAACCTGACCCGCGCCCTCGCCCACGAGGGCCTCACTCTGCAACCGGGTGACGTGGTCTGGCTGGCCGCCGACCCGGGTCCGTTCCCACGCCGTCCGGCTGTGCTTCGAGCGCACGAAGGCCAAGGGCTCTCGGACCTCTACTACGCGGAGGTGCGCGCCACCTCGAGCGGCGCCATCCTGGACATCGCCTGGCTCACCAACCTCACGCGGACCTCGGCCGCGGACGAGGGCCGACCCGTTCGCCTCGGCTGGTACCTGGCCTACGCCACGCGGGCGGGCGAACGCTTCTCCGCCGTCTCGGTCTGGGATCTGCGCGGACAGGCCAAGGCGACGACCGCCGGCTGGCCGCTCCGGGCGCGTATGCAGCAGCGCATCAGCAACCTCGAGGAGGCGGGTCGCGCGCGCGGCATCGGACGCGTCCGCTACGACCTCTCGCCTCCCGCGGAGTCCGTGGCCCTCCGCGTGCGCGGGGAGCAGCTGGAGTTGCAAGCGGACGGGCGGGAGATCCGCATCCGCCCGGGCACCCTCACGCCGCTCCAGGGCGCGGAGTACGTACGCGGTGAGCCCGAGGAGTTGGGCCAGCCCGGTGGTCTGACCTGGGTCGTCGACACCGTGCGCGGCCTCTCCTTCGTGGGTCCAGAACCCATCGCCTGGCTCGAGCATCGCGTCTATCGCGCGAAGGATCGCCTCGACCGCCTGTGGTACGGCGCCGTGGGCACGGACACGGATTCAGACGTGACGCAGGATCTGGGCGTCACCGTGGAGGAGCGTCGTCGCCGGATCGCGCTCAACCCGCCCGAGCCTGAGCTGGGCCTGCCGCCCGCCCCTCTGGATCCTTTGGTGGACCGGCCGGCCGAGGGGGAGGGCGCCTGGCTGCCCGTGACCGACGACCCCTTCGTGCGGACCACGCCCAACGCGCCGCCCGCCTTCTACCAGACGTTCCTGCAGGTCGATCCCGATCGCCCCTTCACCCGCGTCTACATCGTGCTCTGGGATCCACGGCAGGTTCAGCTCCGCGTCATGAGCGGGACGCGCGAACCGGAGAGCGCCACCGGCGAGACCGGGCCCGGGCGTGTGCCGCGCGACGACTTCACGCTGCGGCACATGGTGGGCGGTTTCAACGGCGGATTTCAGTCCATCCACGGCGAATTCGGCATGATGGTCCAGGGGCGCGTCTACCTCCCGCCGAAGCCCTGGGCCGCGACCGTGGCCGTCTATGACGATGGCGTAGTCGCCGTGGGCTCGTGGCGCGATCCGCCCGAGGGCGAGACCGAATTCCGCGAGGACTGGGCCACGGCACAGATTCCCGATTCCATGGTCGACATGCGCCAGAACCTCACCAGCGTGGTCGAAGGGGATCGCTACAATCCCTGGCGGCGCTGGTGGTGGGGCGCAGCTCCTGTGGACGCCGAGGAGCAGGTCTTCATGGATCGCTCCGGCGTCTGCCTCACACGCGAGGGCTTCATGGCCTACTTCTGGGGCACATCCATGGGCGCGGATGAGCTCGGCGCGGCCA
>JAACVI010000331.1 GCA_009992505.1 Myxococcales bacterium | reverse complement strand
GCCCCAGCCCATCAGCGAACCGGCGACGGAGCCGGCCGTGAGCGCCAAGAGCACGAGCCACGCCGAGTAACCCGCCGTGGCCGCGAGGAAGATGCCCAGCAGCGTGACGCTGTCGCCCGGCATGAGCGGCACCACGTATTCGAGGGCCGCGGCCAGCGCGAGGATCAAGTAGGCCACGGGCGCATCGCCCTCTCGCAGCAGCCGTGTGACCTCGTCGAGCATGCGCGCGTAACGTAGTACAACACGGCATGACTGGCTTGACGGAAGCGCGCCCTGTCGCGCCGGGTTCGACCCTGGCCTTGGTGGCACCGAGCGGCGTGTTCTCGCGCCAATCCTTCGAGCGTGGGACCGCGCGGCTGGGCGCGCGCTATCGCCTGCGCTTCGACGAAGGCATCTTCGCACGTCAGGGCTACTTGGCCGGGGACGACGCGCGACGCATCGAGGAGCTGCGCAAGGCGCTGGCCGATCCCGAGGTCGACGCCATCCTGTGCGCGCGCGGTGGCTACGGCGCGACGCGCCTGCTCGACGCGCTCTCGGTGGACGAGGTGCAGGGCGCGGCCAAGCGCATCGTCGGCTTCTCGGACATCACCGCGCTGCACGCGCTCTGGGCACGCGCCGGCGTTCCCTCGCTGCACGCGTCGATGGTCGCGTCCCTGGCCAAGGCGAGCGACCTCCACTTCGAACGCTTCGTGCGCGCCCTCGAAGGCGAACGACCGGCGCCCCTGGAGGAGCTCGTGCCCTTGCACGCGGGCGTCGCGCGCGGCCGGCTCGTGGGTGGAAACCTGGCCGTGCTCAGCGCCCTCCTGGGCACGCCCTACGCGCCTCCCTGGGACGACACCGTGCTCTTCCTCGAGGACGTGGGCGAGCGCCCCTATCGCGTGGACCGCATGCTCACGAGCCTGCGCCAGGCGGGCGTCTTCGCGCGCGTGCGCGGCGTCCTGCTCGGCGCCTTCACCGAAGCCGCGCCCGGCGAGGACGGCGTGAGCGTGGAGGACGTGCTCGGCGAGCGTCTCTCGGACCTGGGCATCCCCGTCGCGTCGGGCGCCGCCGCCGGTCACATCGACGACAACCTCGAGCTGCCCTTCGGCCACGAGGTCGAGCTCGACACTGCCCGGGACACGCTCACGTGGTTGTAGCGCATCGAACAGCGCTCGCCCGACACCACGGCACACGATACTCTCGGGCCGTGCTGACCTTCGTTCGCAGTCTTGGCGTCATCATCGCCCTCGTGGCTTTTGCCAGTATCCTGCAGGCCTTCGGCTATGTGCGCCTGCCGCCGGGACTCACCGTCCTGATCACGCGCTACGGATCCGAAGTCGCCTGGGTGATCCGCGGCGGGATGCTGGCGCTGGGCGCGGCGCTCTACTTCGCGCCACCGACGGGCGACGATCAGAAGTAGCCCGCGCTCCAGGCGCGCCCGCCCTCGTCATTGACCTCGACGCCCGGAGCGACGCACGCTCTTGGCCATGAGCTCCGACTACCGTTTCATCCACGAGAACCCCGCACGCTGGGACGCGGGCAAGGCGCGCATCGTCGGCGACGCGCCCGCGGGCATCTTCGACACGCGCTATTCCATGCTGACGCCGGGATCGCTGGTGCCGGGCGAGTGGTGGCGCGTGGAGTCCGACGGACGCACCCTCGGCTATGGCTGGCTCGAGGCGAGCTGGGGCGACGCCGAGATCCTGCTGGCCGTGGATCCCGACGAGCGCGGCAAGGGCGCGGGTGAGTTCATCCTGCGCAACCTCAACGAGCAGGCCCGCGAGCGTGGCTTGAACTACCTGACGAACGTCGTGCGACCCACGCATCCCGACGCCGCAGCGGTCACACGCTGGCTCGAGGCGCGTGGCTTCGGCCCGGCGCGCGACGGACGCCACGTGCGCGCCGTCGCCGACTCGATCTAGACCAGCTCAATCGCAGGGATCGTCCACGGCGCCTGGCGCGGGGATCACGGGCGTGCCGGTCTGGAAGAGCGTCTCGAGGAAGCAACCGTACTGATGCTTCGGACCTTCGAGCTGGAAGGTCACGTAATGCCCTCCGTCGTTGCGGTCGGGCAGGTAGCGCACGACACCCGCGGTTCGGGGACCATCGGTGGTCATGACGTTGAGCGACACGGGCGGCGGGAGCACCTCGTGTCCTCCGAGCAGGATCCACGGCTCGATGCGCTCGTCGCCCGTATCGGGACCGACCAGATCCGTGCCCATGGAGGCATTGAGCGCGCGCTGGAGATCCGTGCCGATGTTGTCGTCGTCGTCCCCCTCGATCACCAGGACGTGCGGCGGGGCGGCGCCTGGCCGCGGATGGCGCAGGACGTCCTTCACGTAGTGGAGGTTCTGCGCGCGCGCGAGCCCGAGATCGAAGAGCGCGATGCCTGGATGGAAAGGATCCAGGGCATCGCTGGCGCGCACACCGAAGATGGCGTGGATGGTGCTGCCCAGATCCGGCGAGCGCACGCCGAAGGGGAAGTCGACCCAGGAGCCGCCGGCCCCCGTCAGGATGGCGCCCTGATAGCCCGGGTCGAGGGTTGCGAGCATGCCCGAGAGGTAGCTGCCGAGGGATTGCCCCATCACGACGCGATGGTTCGGATCGTAGCGAACCATGCCGTCCGCGGCGGCGGAGGCGTCGGTGCCCGTGCAGGTGCTGGGGTCGATGCGCAAGCCGAGCACGAGCTTGCGGAAGAGGATGTGCTCGATCACGGTTTGGCTGAAGTTGTCGCGCATCCCGACGGGGTTGTAGAAGTTGTAGATGAGGTAGCCGCCGCCCGCGTCCACCAAGCGCTCGTCCGTGAGGATGGCGGACATGCCCGAGGCGCCGTAGCCGTGCATGGCGGCGATCTGCGCAGGCCCGGTTCCGGGCGGCGGAGGCGCGTCGACCGTGCGGACGCCGCGATCGATCACCTGCCGCGCGAGGCCACCCGTACCGTTCACGTAGAAGAGCAGCGGGATGCCGTCGGCGGGCATGGCGCCCTTGGGCACGGCGATCACGAAGGGCGAACGCTCCGTGCGCTGCTCGATGGGCACCCCTGAGCCGTCGAGCTGGAGTCGGCCCCCGGCGGACGAGAAGGGCGGCGTTCCGTCTTGGAACTGTGGAGGCTCCCAGGCGCCCATGTAGGCGCAGTACTCGGGCATCTCCAGGATCATCGTCGGCGCTTCCGTCGCGCTCGGCGCAGGCTGTTCGTTGGCCCAAGCCGCCAGGCGATAGAGCTCGCTCGTCTCGTCGCCCGTGCGGTAGACGGTCGCGCCGACCACGCTCGCGGCGTCGATGCTCTGCTCCGTGAGCCACGCGCGCAGGGGCGCGAAGTCCGCACCGACCTTCGCGCCCAGGTCGCCCGTGGGCGCGGTGTCGGACAAGGCCGCCGCCAACTCCGGTGCCTGCATCAGGGGACGCATGCTGTCGGCGGAGCCGATGGTGTCGCGCACGACGACGGCGTAGAGCGTGTTCTCCGCCAACTGGAAGCCGGGCGCTGGCAGCACCTCGAGCAGGTTCGCCGGTCGGTAGGGATCCCGGCTGGGTGTGAAGCCGATCAAGAGCGGGACCTTCGTGCCGCGCTCGGCCGAATCGGGGTCGATGTTGACCAGGAAGATCGGC
>JAACVI010000330.1 GCA_009992505.1 Myxococcales bacterium | reverse complement strand
CGACCCGCCGACGCTCCCCCTGTCTCGCAAAGACATCCAAGTTCGTAAGCATTCCCGAGGAATTTCGTGAGCCCCTCCCCCGAAGACCGTCCGACCTTGCTGCTGATCGGCGAGGGCGACCCCATGCAGGTCGGACTCGAAGAGGCCCTGGACCGCCACGGGCTGGCCGTGGAATGCGTCAAGGCCTCCGAAGCCAGCGGAGCGGTGGTGGCCGCCGCGCCCGACCTGGTGCTCTTGCTCGGCGACGCTGCGATGGAGGGTGGCGGCGCCGTCCTTCGTGAGCTGGCGGGCCAACCCGGCACCTCCGTGGTGCCAGTGGCCGTGCTCTCCGCGGACACGGAGCTGCACCAACGGCTGAGCGCGTTCCGCAGCGGCGCCGTCGCCGTGGTGCCTCGCGGCGCGAGCGTGGACGCCATCGCGACGCGGGTGGCGGAGCTCTGTCGGGAGCTGCCCAATCGGCCCGGTGGCGCCGCGGGCGAGCTGGGCGAGGCGACTCTGGAGGAGCTGCTCGGGCTGGTGAGCAAGGAGCTCCGCAGCGGAATCCTCTCGGTCGAGCCGTCGACCGCGGGCAGCGAGGCCGTGCGGCTCGTGCTCGGAGCCGGCGGACCCGTGGCGCAGGCGCTCGAAGAGTTCGTGACCAAGCTGAGGCCGCTGATCGAGAAGGCCGAGCCCATGCGCTACGAGCTGCTCGAGGCGTCCGGCGGGCGGCTTCGTCTCTTCGACGAGGACGAACCCGCGAACGAGGGCGATCTCAGCATCCTGCGCGGCCTGCGCATCCTGTTGATGGACAACGACCCGGGGCGCGCGGATGTGCTGGCCCAGACGCTGCGGGATCACGGCACGCTGGTGGCGGTCGCGCGCGCCAGCGTCGAGGGCCTGCAGCGAGCGAGGGGCCTGGACCCCGAGGTCGTGATCCTCGACGCCACGGCGATCGAGGGCGATGGCTTCGAGGCCGTGCGCGCCATCCGGCGCGGTCCGCGGCTGCGCTGGGCGTCGCTGCTCGTGGTGCGCTGGGAGGAGCTCTGGCCCGCGGACGAGGCGACGCCGGATCTGGTCCAGCTCGCGGCTCGCATCGGCAAGTTGACCGAGAACGACCGTGATCTGAGGCATCGAGCCCGCAGCGAGGACTCCTTCGACACGCGCCTCGAGCTCACGGGCCCGAGCCGCCTCTTGCGCAACCTGGCGCGCGTACCGGGTACGCGTCACGCGGCCGTGCGCAGCCGCGAGGCCAGCGTGGACGTGGACCTCTCGGATGGCCTGGTCGTGGGCGCGACCGGCATGCGCCTGCACGGCGACGACCGAGAGCTCTTGGCGGGCGAGGCCCTGGCGGCGCTGCTCTCCTTGGGCTCGGCGCGCGTGCACGTGGAGAAGGTCGGTCATCCGTCCATCGCCAACTTGATGACACCGGTGGACGAGGCGCTGGACGCAGCCGCGCGTGAAGCCTCGCCCCTGGCCCTCGAAGAACGCCCCGCGCCTTCGGACGAGGCTAGCGACCGACAGGATCGGAAGCGGCCCAGCCCGTTGATGCCTTTCCCCTCCGCAGCGAGCTTGAAGCAGGGAGTGCCCATGGTTGGCGAAGATGACGATGAGGGTGTGGATCTATCGGCCACCGGCACAGGCCCCGTGCTCTCGGAGCAAGTCCGATCGGCGAACGTCGATCCTCCGCGCGCGGCCCCCGGAAACTCGGGGGGCATGTCCTGGGAGGGCGGGGAGAATCGCCGCTCGGCCGCGCCGACCGCGCCACCCGAGCCTCCGCCGGAGACGGTGAAGCCCGAAGCCGCGAAACCTGCGTCACCCGAGACGGTGCCCGCGGCCAGCCCCGCCGCTGAGGTCTCCGCCCTGGCACCCACGATGATGTCTCTGGGAGCGGCAGCCGACGCGGCGCAGCGCACGCGCAAGGTCACGGGACCGGCGGGCGCCTTTGGCGGCCGCCCGAGGGTCTCGACCGGTGAAGCGGAAGCGGAAGCCGCGGCGGCGACGGGCGCGGGTGCGTTCGGTCCAGGCACGGGGAAGCTCCCGGCGCTCCCGCCTGCGGGCAAGCTGATCCGCAAGAAGGGCACGACGCTCGGGCTCTCTCCACCCCCCATCGCCAAGCTCAGGGGGAAGGTGCCTTCGCGCGGTCTCCCTCCGCCTCCGCCCATCCGCGTCAGCGCTCCCAAGCCGCCCACACCCGTGGCTGGCGCTGCAACGTCGCACGCGACGCCCGCAGGAGCAGCCAGTCCACCGGCCTCGGCGCGCAAGAAGACGATGCTCGGCATGCCCGCGGGTATCGGCATGTCTGCTCCCCAACCACCTCCCGAGCCGCCGCCCGCCGCTGCGGCGGTCGAGCCGGAAGAGCCGGATGAGATCGAGGCCGAGGACGAGCCGACGCTGATCGGGGACTCCATCGCTGCCTTGCGAGAAGCGGAGCGCGTGGAGAAGGCCCAGACCGTCCCGCCTCCGCCCTCCGAGGAGACGCGGCTCGAGGGAGCCCTGGGCGCGGAGATCGGAGCGGACGTGGAGTCCGCCGAACACGCGCTCGACTCCACCGAATTCGAGGTGCCCAAGTTCGACCTTCCGCCCGCGGCGCAGGGGATCGCGACAACGCCGACTCCGTCCCCGACGCAGCCGAGCGCCGCAGCCGCCAGCGCACCCGCCTTGGCTGCACCTCCGACCGCCGCCAGCCCCGCGCGTGGCTCGCGTGTTGGCGTCTGGCTGGTTCTGCTCCTGCTCGTGGCCGTCCTGGGTGGCGGCGCGGGCCTGTACCTGACGCATCCCGAGTGGTTGGGTCTGGGTGCAGCCAGTGCGCCCATCGCGACCCAGCTGCCGCTCCCACAGCCCGAACCCGAAGCGCAGCCCGAACCCGAGGCCCAGCCCGAGGCCCAGCCCGAACCCGAGGCCCAGCCCGAACCCGAGGCCCAGCCCGAACCCGAGGCTCAGCCCGAACCCGAGGCCCAGCCCGAACCCGAGGCCCAGCCCGAACCCGAAGCCCAGCCCGAACCCGAGGCCCAGCCCGAGGCCCAGCCCGAGGCCCAGCCCGAAGCCCCAGCCGCAGACCTTCCCGCGGATCCCGGTGAGGCCTCGGACGCGCTGGTCGCGCAAGCACGACGCGACCTCGACAGCGGCGCGACGGCCCAGGCCCACGCCGCCCTCACCCAAGCGATCGAACTCTACCCGCTGAACCCGCACGCGATGGAGGTCTTCGCCCGCTACTACCTGGCGGTGGGCGACGGCGCGCACGCGGTCGAGTGGGCACAGAAGGCCACGAGGCGACGTCGAAACCGAGCGAGCTACCAGGTCCTCCTGGGCGACGCCTTCACCGCCGCGGGCGACGCCTCGGGTGCCGCGCAGGCCTATCGTCGGGCGCTCGAGCTCGACCCCAACGACCGCGCCGCGCAAGCCCACGCCCCCGGCCACTGATTCGCTCGCCCAGGGGGGGCCTTGGTGAGTGCACAGCGGCGCCGCTATGCTGCGCGCGTGAATGGGCACTCTCTTTCGAGGCCCCGCCGCAGCTCGGCGTGGGTCCCCGGCTTGGTTTTCTGCTTGCTCGTGGGCTGCTCCGCCAGCGCGGGGGGCGGACCACGCCGAGGCACGGACGGCGGCACCACGACGGAT
>JAACVI010000329.1 GCA_009992505.1 Myxococcales bacterium | reverse complement strand
CTCGCGCTGGCCGCGGCCGCATCACCACGCGTCTCCTCGGCGGCGGCCAGGCCCAAGGTGTCGAAGGCTAGGGCCATGGCCGAGAGCGCGTCGGGCCCGGGCGCGAGCGACGAGATGCTGCGCATGGCCGCGTCCTCGCCCGAGGCGACGGCGTAGATCGTGCCCTGCGCGACCACGCGCGCGAAGGGATCGCTGACGTCGTCCGCGGTGCCGGCGCGTCCGTCCGGACCGGCCGAGACGACCTCCATGTCCGGCGCGCTGGCGGCGATGGCGAAGCGTGGACGACCGCCCGCGGCGTGCCGAAACACGAAGGCGTGGCCCCACGGATCGAGCAGATCCGCGCGCTCCAACAGCCCGAGTCGCAAGAGCGCGCCGAGCCATCGCTCGGGCGGCTCGGATCGGGCCACGCGGGCCGCGTCCTCTTGATCCGGATCCGAGAGGGCCGCGACCGCGAGCAAGATCTTCAGCAGCTTTCGTCGCGCCACGCGCCGGGCGACCGTGTCGAAGTCGAAGCCGGGATCGGCCTCCTTCACCATCGCCAGGGTGAGCGGCCTGTCGCCCAGGTTGTGGGCCTCGCCACCGAGGCTCCCCTGCTCGACCAACGTCTGGACCGCGGTGGGGTCGAAGCGGCGTCGGCCACCTCGGTCGACCACGATGCCACGTCGCGTCTCGGCGTCTCCGTCGAAGCTCGCGACCGTCTGCTCGAGGGTCATCATCGTGTTGCCGAGCTGGCTGCGGATCAGCTGCTCGCGGTCGGCGACGGGATCGAGCAGTGTGCCGCGGTTGGCCGAGTCCGAGCCTCCCTCCGGCGTGTACCAGGGCGCTGGGTCGATGGGCTGGGGTCGAGCGGGCAGGTTGTCGCGCCCGACTTGCGTGGTGAGGCTCGCGCGCAAGAGCTGGAGCGCGGCGGGCTGGGTCGGATCCGCCTCGGCCAGGTCGATGGCGGCGTTCATCCAGGCGAGGCCGAAGTCCTGCTCGCCGCCGTACGCGGCCAGGTCTCGCGCGAGGATGGCGGTGAAGGCAAGGCTCGACGCCTGGGGCGATCCGCCACGGCCTCGCTGCGCAGTGGCGCCCGTCGGGTCGAGGGGCAGGGGCAGGCGTCGCAGGCTCACGGAGGCGCTGCCGCCCACGGAGTAGGTCGGCTGGCTCGAGGTCAGCTCGATGCGAAAGGCGTCCTGGGGGCGCACCAAGAAGGCGTCGCTGGCGCCGACACCCATCAGCGTCTGGCCCTCGACGCGCGGATCCACGTCGTAGTGCGTGCTCGTGATCGGTCGGGCCAAGATGGTGACGATGCCGCCTACCGCGTCGGGGACGTGGATGGAGCCCGCGTCCTGACCGGCCGCGACTTGCGCGTAGGCCAGCGCCCGTCCGGCGCCGAAGAGGGTCAACAGCACGGGCTGGTGCGCGACAGAGTCCCGCCTCGCGACGTCGACCCACACGTCCTCGCCCGGGGCCACGACCACGCGTCGCACGCGCGTCCGGAGCTGCGCCTCCGGGGCGACGGGCACGCAGACATTGGCGCGATAGGGATGGTTCGCCCCGAGCTCGATCGACAGGTTGGTGACGAAGCCATCGCAGCCATCCTCGGAACCCGGGCCGGCGTCACTCGCCGCGAGCCGTGTCTCGACGGTGGCGAGGCCGTGCTCGTCGAGCGTGAGGCGGGCGCGTCCACCGACGACCGCGTCTCCGCTGACTTCGATCGGCATGCCCTCCGGTGCGGCGCCGCCACCCGGCCGCGTGATCGCGAGGTAGAGGCGTGACGCCACGTCGGGCACGAGGGCCGAGCCCTCCGCGCGCGCCTCGACCACGAAGGGCACGCGACTGACGAGGAACTGCGTCGAGGTCTCGAGCGTACCGTGGGCCGGATGCACCGCGCGCACGGTGACCGGGATCCACTGCGTGTCGCCGCTGATGTAGGCCGGCGCGGAGAAGTGGAAGTCCGCCACGCCCTCTGCGTCGCTGGTGAAGGCCAACGCGGCGCTCCCGGATCCAACGGTGACCGAGACGCTCGCGCTGCGCACGGGGCTCCCGGAGGGTGCACGCACGCTGACGTGACCGTGCACCACGGCGCCGGGCTGGAATGGACCTCGGTCGACCTCGGCGGTGACGAGCAGTCGCTCCACCGTGCGCCGCGCGACCTGCACGGAGGTCTGCGCAGTCGCCGCCACGGGAGCGCTGAGGCTGACCGTCAGCGCGTAGTTGCCGTCGAGGCAGCCCTCGGGCAGCGGGATGTCCAGCAGCGCCACGCCGGCGCGGCTCGTCGTCAGCTCTCGCGAGGCGACGCTCTGTCCGCCGGGCTGGCGCGCGATCACCTGCACGTGGAGCCCGGGGCGCACCTGACCCGAGTCGGAGTCTCGAGCGCGCACGAAGGCATGGATCGTCTCGCCGGACTCGTAGCGTCGACGATCGGTCAAGACGTCGAGCGTGATGTTGCTGGCCTGCTTGAGGCCGAGCACGTACGCGCGCGCCTCCGCCTGTCCGCGCGAGACGCGCAGCCGCAGGCGCGGTGCGCGCAGCTGACGCTCGGGCACCTCGACCGAGAGGGCGTAGCCGCCATCGTGGTCCGCCTGAGCGCTCGCACGCGTCACGAGTTGATAGCCCGTCTGTCGCTCCTGGCGCTCTTCCAGGATGGCCTCGACCGTCGCGCCCGCACCCGGTGTCAGCTCCGCCAGGCCGTGCACCTGGTAGGCCGTGCCGACGAGGGGCAGGTCTCGACCCAGGATGAGGCTCGGCTGACCGTGGAGCGAGAGCGCGAAGCCGTCGTCCGTGGGCGTGGCCGACGCGGTGGACAGCTCCGACGACGAGAGAAAGAGCGTAGACGAGAGGGCCAGCGCGAAGAACGCGAGGCTGTGGCGTGAGCGCATTGGCGAGTCCCGACTTCCCCTGGGTTGTGGTCGGACTCCCACGTCCGACCTCCTTCGGACGTCCGGCGAGCGCCTTCGATCCGTCCGAGCACGTTGTATCAAGTTGCGGGACACCGTGCGGACGCCGGAGTTCCCGATTGCGCCAAGGCAAGGCTTGCCCCTGGCGCTCACTTCAGCAGACTCCCGTGCCATGAGTCCGTTTCGCGTCGTGACCCTGGGCTGTGCCGTCGTGGCCATCGGCCTCGCCCTGCGCGCTACCCCCATGCCGTCGCCGCCCGCGGCGGATCCGGCTGTGCTGACGCGTCTCGCGAGCGAGCTTTTGGCGCAGGAGCCCACCTGGCGTCGCGCGGCTCGGCAGCAGTTTCCCGGAGACCAGTGGTCCCAGGACGACGCCTTCCACAACGTCGAGCAGATCACCGTGCGCGTGCGCGCGGCTCGTGCCGGCGTCTCCGTGGGCGAGCTCTTCGACGCCCTCGACCGCGATCTGCGCGTCCACCCCGGCACCCGCCTGGTCCACGCCGTGCCCTGCAAGCCTCGCCCCTTCTACGACTGATGCCGTGACGAGTCGTCCCCAGAGCGCGAACGAATGACGCAGCCGTCCACAGCGGTGACGCGCCACGGTCTCGTCGCGTCGCTCGAGCGGCTCGCGGATCGACGTGACTTTCGCTTGGCGATCTTCGCTCTGCTCGCGCTGATCACGTGTTGGCCCATGCTCGAGCAGGCGGCGAACTTCAACGAGTTCCGCGACGCACAGGTGCTCTTCAGCTACGAGCGCGACGCCGTTCAGAGCGTGCGCGACTTCGGCGAGCTGCCGCTCTGGGATCCGGGCTACTGCGGCGGTCTCTACGCCCTGGGCACGCCCCAGAGTCGCTTCGCCGCGCCCTTCTTCCTGCTCTCGCTGCTCTTCGGTGCGCAGCGCGCCGCGCCCTTGATCGTCTTCCTGCTTCTGATGCTGGGCATGGAGGGCATGGTTCGGGTCGCGCGTCCGCACAGTCCGGGCGGTCTCGGACCGCTCTTGCTCGCGCCCCTCGAGGGCATGTTCGCGGTCTCCTACTTCAACGGCTGGGTGAACTTCTTCGGCTTCGAGCTCTTGCCCTGGGTGCTGGTGGGCGTCGCGAGCGCGGGTCGAGGCGAGCGACGTGGCGCGGTGATCACGGCTGCCTCCTTCGCCTGCATCGTCGGCTTCGGTGGCACCTATGCCGGCCCCGTGGCCGCGCTCCTGGCCTCCACGGAGGGTGTCGTCGCCCTGGCGTGCTCCGTCACGAGGGCACCGGGCTTGGCGCGTGCCTTCCGTGGGCTATCCCTGGCGGCGCTGCTCTCCGCGGGCGCGTCCCTCTTCCGCCTGTGGCCGGTGTACGAGACGCTGACCACCTCCCATCGCATCATGGCGGGCACACCGGGCTTCGGCGCGTCGACGCTCACCGCCGCGCTCTTCCGGCCAGCGACTGCCGTGGGCGGCAATGTCGGCTTCGACGGCGCCTACTTCTTTCCCTGTCTCTTGCTGGTCTTCGCGCCCTTCGCGCTTCTGCGGCGTCGCGGTGCGCTCTGGGTCGGTCTCGCGCTGCTCGGCTTCTGGACGGCCACCGGCTACGCGCTCGGTGCTTCGCCCTTCACCTGGCTGCGCGCGCTGCCCCTCTTCCACATGATCCGCTATCCAGAGCGCTTCCTCTTCGTCGCGGCGCTCTTCGCCGCGGCGGCCTCCGCCCTCGGCCTCGAGCTCGTGCTGCGTGCGCTTCGCGGACGCGTCTGGGCGAGCCTGGTCGCCGTGCTCGCCGTGCTGATGGCGCTGTGGAGCGCGCATCAGGAGATCCAGAACTTTCATCGCGTGACCGACGGCATGTGGCTGTCGCCGCCTCCCGCGGCCGAGGCGAGGCCCTTCCGGCAGGCGCGCGGCAACCGTTGGGCCCTGGGATACTTCGGGCCCATGCAGCGCGGATCCCTCTCGTGCTGGGAGGCCTATCCCGTGCCCGAGTCGCCGCTCCTGCGCGCGGACTTGGCCGCCGAGGAGTACTTCGCCGATCCGGCCCAGGGAAGCGTGCGGCGCCTCGCGTGGTCGCCCAACCAGCTGCTCCTCGACGTCGACGCGCGCTCCGCGGGCACGCTGCGCATCAACCAGAATTATCATCCGGGCTGGCGCGCCGACGCAGGTGAGGTGGTGAACGAGGGCGGGCTCCTCGCCGTGAACGTGCCCGCGGGACATCGCGCGCTCCGCCTGCGCTTCCTGCCTCGCTCGGCCGTGGCTGGAGGTCTCGCGGCGCTGATGGCGCTGCTCTCCATGATCTGGCTCTGGCGCCGACGCCCACTGCGTCGCCTGTCGGCGCGTCGCGGAGGCGATGTCCTGCTCGCCGTCGCCCCGCTGCTCGTCGCGCTGCTGGTGCGCGTCGTCATGCCCGAGCCTCCCCCTGCGCCACCGCCCGTGACCAACGCCGACGGATCGCCCGCCGTGATCACGAGCCTGCCCGCCGACGCGACACCGACCGCCGTGCGCTTCGCCGAACCGGTGGAGCTCGTCGGCTTCCGACTGCCCCAGGGCCTCGACGACGTGGGCAACGCGCGCGTCGAGCTCTTCTTCCGCGTGCGCGGCGAGGTCGCGCGCGACGTGGGCGTCTTCGTGCACGTCGACTCTCCGCGCGGACGCGTCGCCGGCGATCATCAAGCGCTGTCCGCAAGCTACTACCTGGCCGATCTGCCGCCCGGCACGCTGATTCGCGACGCTTTCAGCGTGAACCTGCGCAACCTGCGCGGTGGTCCCGTCAGCGTGCACGTGGGCCTGTGGCGCGTCAGCGGAGACGGCACCCGCGTGCCCGTGGAGGATGCCGGCTCGACCACCATGCGGGACGACAGCCTCGAGCTCGGCAGCTTCGACGGACGCTGATTGGCCTCGGGCGCTTGCACGCTGGGGCTGGGCGGTCGATGCTCCGGCATGATCCAAGTCCGGTATTTCGCCGCCGCCCGTGAGCTCGCGGGGACCGAGCACGAAGAGTTCGCGCTGCCCACGGCTGAGGTCTCCCTGTCCGCGCTGACGAGCCTGCTCGCCAAGCGTCACCCGCGCCTCGCCGGCTACGTCGAGCACATGCGCTTCGCCGTCGACGACACCTTCCTCGGCGACGACGCAAGCGTGCGTGAGGGCGACGCGGTGGACGTGATCCCGCCCGTGGCCGGCGGCAGCGACAGCCTGGTCGACGTGCGCGATGCGCCGCTCTCGGTCGACGAGGTGCTGGCCGCCGTGTCGCACGCGGGCGCGGGCGGCGTGAGCCTCTTCGTCGGCGTGGTGCGCGATCACGCGGACGGCAAGCCTGTCTCGAGGCTCGATTACGAAGCCCACCCCACCATGGGCAAGAGCGAGATGCGGCGCGTGCTCGAGCAAGTCGAGCGCGACTTCCCCGGCTCGCGCCTGGCCGCCGTGCATCGCGTGGGACAGCTCGCCGTCGGAGACCTCGCCATCGTCCTCGCGGCCAGCGCGCCCCACCGCGCCCAGGCCTTCGACGCCTGCCGCGCCGCCATCGACCGCATCAAGGAGACGGTGCCCGTGTGGAAGAAGGAGTGGGCTCCGGACGGCAGCGCCAACTGGGTGAATCTCGAGCCGAGCTGAGCCACGAGGGGCGAATGATCTGGCTCAACCTGACACGCTTTGGGCGCACAAAGGCACA
>JAACVI010000051.1 GCA_009992505.1 Myxococcales bacterium | reverse complement strand
CGACGCGGTGCAGTGGCTGGAGCTCCACCCGGAGAACTACATTCGGCGCGGTGGGCGCTACCGAAGCCGGCTGGCCAAGGCGCGCGAGCGCTGGCCGTTGGTGACCCACGGTTTGACCATGAGCTTCGGCTGCCCGCGCCCCCACGAGCGTGAGTACATGGACGAGCTCCGCGACTTCGTGCGCGAGGTCGGCACGCCCTGGCACTCGGACCACGCCTGCTTCGGCGGCGCTCACGGCGCCTTCGTGCACGATCTGCTGCCCGTACCGTTCACGGACGAAGCGGTGAGCACGATGGTCGCGCGCGTGCGCGAAGCGCAGGACCAGCTGGACGTCGACGTCGCGGTGGAGAACGTCAGCTACTACGCCGCACAGGCGGAAGACCCGCTGCTCGAGATCGACTTCCTGGTCGAGGTGCTGGAGCGCGCGGACGCCAGGCTGATGCTCGACGTCAACAACGTCTACGTGAACAGCAAGAACTTCGGCTTCGATCCCAAGCGCTGGATCGACAAGGTGCCCACCGAGCGCGTGGTGCAGATGCACGTCGCCGGCCACTTCGTGCGCCAGGACGGACTGCGCATCGACACCCACGGCGAGGCCATCTGCGACGACGTGTACGAGCTGCTCGACTACACCTTGCGCCGTGTCGGTCCTGTCCCCGTGCTGCTCGAGCGTGACAACAACATCCCTCCCCTCGACGTCGTGCTCGCGGAGGTCGAGCAGCTCCGCGCGATCTACGACGCCGCCACGCGGGGCGTCACGGAGAGCGCTGCAGACCGAGCCACGGAGGGCGCATGAAGCTCGAGCTGTCGCAAGACGCCATCCAGCGCATCTGCTTCTCACGCGAGCCGAGCGAGGAGGATCTGGACGCCGTGGGCAACCGTGCCCGCTGGCTCCTCTACCGCAACATGGTGCGCGCCCGCCTGCGACGCGTGTGCCGCGTGGCCCTGCCACGAACGCTCGAAGCCGCGGGCGAGGTCCGCTTCGACGCCTGGGTCGACGAGTGGTTCGCCGAGCGCGCTCCGCGCACGCGCTACTTCTGGCGCGTCGTGGCCGAGTTCGCGGAGTACACGCGAGCGAAGGCCGCCATCGAGCCTCTCTGGCTCCAGGAGCTGATGCGCTACGAAGCGCTGCATTGGCACACGCGTCACGACGAGGGCGCCCCGGACGCCGAGATCCTCCCGATCGACTTCGAGCGGGTTCCCTTCGTCAACCCGACCCTGACGCTGCTCGAGCTTGCGCACGCGGTGCATCGCCCCTTGGCCGAAGGGCAGGCGAGCTACCCCGAGGAGCCCACGCATCTGGCGCTCTTCCGCCGCATCGAGGACGACGACACGGTGACCTGGAGCTTGAACCCGATGGGCGCCGCCCTGGTCGCGCGCTGGCAGCTGGAGCAGGAGACGCTCGAGCAGGCTGTAGTCGCCGTGGCCGAAGCGCGGAACGCGAGCCTGAACGCGAGCTTCCTCGAGAGCCTCGCGGGGCTGCTCGAGGGATTGCTCGAACGCGGCCTCCTCCTGGGGTCTCGGCGCTAGCGGTTGACGTCTCGTCTATGCGCGGCGGCGGGTGTGATCTAAGATCCCCACATGCCCAAACACATCGCAGTCATCTGTCTCCTGACCGCTCTCTGCTGGCTAGGCTCGGCCCAGGTGGCCAGCGCTCAGGAATCCAGCCAGGGAAGCTCCCAGCGCAGCCGGGATCACCGCATCCAAGGCATCCGCGTCGACGTGCACGGCAACCTCGCCTACTACGGCGCCATGGGCGCGGGCTTCCGCATCGACATCCCCATCGTGCCGCACGGCTTCCTTCACAACTCCCACATCCAGGACGAGCTGGCGATCAGCCCCGGGTTGGACCTCTTCTTCTTCGCCTTCTCGAGCCGCTGCTACGTCGACAACAGCGGCGCGCGCTATTGCCCCGACCGCGTCGGCTTCGGCATCTGGCCGGTAGTGATGGCCCAATGGAACCTCTACCTGACCCGCTCGTGGTCGGTCTTCCCCGAGCTCGGCGTGGCCTTCGTAATCAACGACCATAACTATCGCGGCGTGCGCGACAAGCGCTCCGACTTCTACGTGACGCCCGCGGCGAGCATCGGCGCGCGCTGGCACTTCAGCCGCCGCAACTCCTTGCTCCTCCGCCTCAACTTCCCGGCGGGCTTCCAGATCGGCCTGACCTTCTGACGCGCGGCGCGACTGAACGCTGACACGGCGAACGCCGCGGCCCGCGGCGCAGCGGACCGGTCGGCGCGCTAGTAGCCCTCCATCTTGGAGATGAGCTCGTTCATGATCTCGCGCGTCCCGCCTCCGATGGGGTAGAGGCGCGCGTCGCGATAGAGCCGCTCGACCAGCGTCTCGCGCATGTAGCCCATGCCACCGTGGATCTGCACGGCGTGATCACAGACCTCGGAGCAGGCGTCCGTGGCCGCGTTCTTGGCCATGGCCGCCAGGGACGGGCGCGCGTCGCCGCCGAGGTAGCGCGTGACGCACTCCCCGACCAGAGCTCGAGCCGCCGCGACGCGAGTGGCCATGTCCGCGAGCTTGTGACGCGTGACCTGGAACCCGACGATGGGGCGCCCGAAGGCTTCGCGCTCCCGGGCGTAGCGAATGGACTCGGCGTGCGCGAGGCCGGCGATGGCGACGCATTGGCCCGCGATCGCGAGGCGCTCCGTGACGAAGTTCCCCATGATCATGGCGAAGCCACCGCCCTCGTCGCCGATCAGATTCTCGACCGGCACGCGGCACTCGTCGAAGGAGAGCTCGGCCGTGTCGCTGGCCCACCAGCCCGTCTTCTTCAGCTTGCGCGACACGGAGAAGCCAGGGGTGCCACGCTCGATCACCAACAGGGAGATGCCCGCATGTTGAGGCCCACCCGTGCGCACGGCGCAGGTCACGATGTCGGCGCGGGTGCCCGAGGTGATGAAGGTCTTGGCACCGTTGACGACGAAGTGGTCCCCGTCGCGGCGCGCCTGCGTACGGAGTGAGGCCACGTCGCTGCCGCAGCCAGGCTCCGTGATGGCCAGCGCCGCGATCTTCTCACCCGCCACGACCGGACGCACGAAGCGCTCGCGTTGCGCGTCCGTGCCGAAGCGCACGATGGGCGGGAGCGCGATGCCGTGGCTGCCCAGCCCAATCGTGGTGCCGACGCTCTGGCCCGCGACCACGAACTCCTCGGCCACCACGAGCAGATGCCCGAAGTCTCCGCCCGTGCCGCCCCAGGCCTCGGGGTAGCCCACGCCCAGGAGCCCCGTCGCACCCGCCTCGCCATAGAGCTCCCGAGGAAACTCCTCCGCCTCCTCCCAGGCGGCGGCCTGGGGCGCGATGTGCTCTTTGGCGAAACGGCGAGCCTGCTTGCGCAGCTCGGCGTGTTCGTCTCCTTCGAAGAGATAGGGCTCCATGCCGGCCATGATACCCGATGCTCACGCGATCATGAGCAGCGCGAACCACGGCCTCCAGCAGCACGAGGCTGCAAATTGCGAAGACGGCGTCGAGCCCTTGCCCAACGCCGTCTCCTCGAAGCGAGGGAGTGTCCCTACTCCTCGCTGGCCGCCATGTCCGCCACCTGTGCGGGCGCCGGAGCAGCCGCCACAGGCATGGAGTCGGAGACCTCCTCCACGATCATGTCGAGCTTGGCGTAGGCACCGAGACCGGTTCCGGCCGGAACCAGACGGCCCATGATGACGTTCTCCTTCAGACCGCGCAGATGGTCGATCTTGCCGGAGATGGACGCCTCGGTGAGCACCTTCGTGGTCTCCTGGAAGGAGGACGCGCTGATGAAGGAGTCCGTCGACAGCGACGCCTTGGTGATGCCGAGCAGCAGCGGCTCGGCGACCGCCGGGCGGCCTCCGCGCGCGATGACCTTCTCGTTCTCGCGCTCGAATGCCGACTTCTCGACGTGCTCGTCCGGCAAGAAGCGGGTGTCACCCGTGTCGCGAATGCGCACGCGACGCAGCATCTGGCGAACGATCACCTCGATGTGCTTGTCGTTGATGGTCACGCCCTGAAGCCGATAGACCTGCTGGATCTCGTTCACCAGCCAGGCTGCCAGCTCCTTCTCGCCCTTGACCTTGAGGATGTCGTGCGGGCTCGCGGGACCGTCCATCAGCGCCTCGCCGGCTCGGACGCGATCGCCGTCCTTGACCGTGAGGTGCTTGCCCTTGGCGATCAGGTACTCCTTGGGCTCGCCGACGTCGGGAGTGATCACGACCTTCTGCTTGCCCTTGGTGTCCTTGCCGAAGGAGACCACGCCATCGATCTCGCTGATGATGGCGTGGTCCTTGGGCTTGCGCGCCTCGAAGAGCTCGGCGACACGCGGCAGACCGCCCGTGATGTCCTTGGTCTTCGTGGTCTCGCGAGGAATCTTCGCGATGACCTCGCCGGCCTCGACGACCTGCCCATCCATGACACCGATGTTGGAGCCAACGGGCAGGAAGTAGCGGGCCACGTGGTTCGCCACGCCCGTGGGCAGCAGCTCACCGGTCTTGGCGTCGACCACGGCGACGCGAGGACGCGCGCCGGGATCACGAGACTCGATCACGATGCGACGCGAGAGACCCGTCACCTCGTCGACCTTCTCCTCCATCGTGACGTTCTCGACGATGTCGGCGTATTGAACGACACCGGCAACCTCCGTCAGGATCGGGAGAGCGTAGGGGTCCCACTCGGCGAGCACGGTCTTGGCCTTGACCTGCTGGCCCTCGACCGCCTTCAGCTCGGCGCCGTAGGTCAGGTTGAAGGTCTCGAGCTCGCGACCGGTACCGTCCACGACGCGCAGGACACCATGACGGTTCATGACCATGATGGAGCCGTTGCTGCGCTTGACGGTGACGACGTTCTCCAACTTCACCGTACCCGCACCGCGGGTCTCGACGTTGGATTGCTCGATCTTGCCGCGCGCGGCCGCACCACCGATGTGGAACGTCCGCATCGTCAGCTGCGTGCCGGGCTCGCCGATGGACTGCGCGGCGATCACGCCGACCGCCTCACCGACGTTGACCTCATAGCCGCGAGCCAGGTCGCGACCGTAGCAACGCGCGCAGACTCCGCGGCGCGTCTGGCAGGTGAGCACGGAGCGGATCAAGACCCGTCCGATGCCCGCCGCTTCGACGCGCTCGATCAGCGCCTCGTCCATCTCCTCGTTGGCGGCGACGATCACGTCTCCGGTCACGGGATCCATGATGTCCTCGAGCGCGACACGTCCGAGCACACGCTCACCCAGGGGAGTGACGACCTCGCCACCCTCTTCGAGCTTGCTGACCCAGATTCCGTCGAGCGTCTCGCAGTCGTAGTCGGTGATGACCGCGTCCTGCGCGACGTCCACGAGACGGCGCGTGAGGTAACCCGAGTTCGCCGTCTTCAACGCCGTGTCCGCGAGGCCCTTACGAGCACCATGGGTGGAGATGAAGTACTGGAGAACCGTCAGACCCTCACGGAAGTTCGCCGTGATGGGCGTCTCGATGATCTCGCCCGAAGGCTTGGCCATCAGACCGCGCATGCCGGCGAGCTGACGAATCTGCTGGTTGGAGCCTCGAGCGCCCGAGTCCGCCATCATGAAGATGGAGTTGAAGCTCGGCAGCTCGCGCTCTTCACCCGTCTCTTCGTCCTTGAAGGTCTGACGCGCGATGCCGTCGACCAGGTCGCGAGCGATCTGGTCGGAAGCCTCCGCCCAGATGTCGACGACCTTGTTGTAGCGCTCTCCGTCGGTGATCAGACCCTCTTGGTACTGATCGACGACCGTGTTGACGTCGGCCTGAGCGCCGTCGATGACGGTCTTCTTCGACGCCGGGATCAGCATGTCGTCCATGCAGATCGACAGACCGGCGCGAGTCGACATCTCGTAGCCGAGCGTGCGCAGGCGGTCCGCCAGGAGCACGGTCGCCTTGTTGCGGCTGCGACGGTAGCACTGGTCGATCAGCTGGCTGAGCGCCTTCTTGTCCAGGACGCGGTTGACGTCCTCGAGCTTGAGGGGCTTGGGCAGGATCTCGCTGACGAGAACGCGACCCACCGTGCTGTCGTGCATCTTACCGTCGGAGCGCACGCGGATCTTCGCGTGCAAGGTCACCTCACCGGCGTCGTAGGCCGCGTGGACCTCGTCGCTGGAGGCGAAGATGCCCGTGAAGTCACCCTGGGCTTCGCGGTTGCGATAGCCGCCCTTCTCAAAGGGCTTCTCGCGCGTCATGTAATACAGGCCCAGGACCATGTCCTGGGTCGGGTTGATGATCGGGCGACCGTTGGCCGGCGAGAGGATGTTGTTCGTGCTCATCATGAGCACTCGCGTCTCCATCTGCGCCTCGACCGAGAGCGGCACGTGGACCGCCATCTGGTCACCGTCGAAGTCGGCGTTGAAGGCCGTGCAGACGAGGGGGTGCAGGCGAATGGCCTTACCCTCGATCAGCACGGGCTCGAAGGCCTGAATGCCGAGACGGTGCAGAGTCGGAGCACGGTTGAGCATCACGGGATGCTCCGTGATCACCTCGGCCAGGATATCCCAGACCTCCGGCTTCTCCTTCTCGACCAGCTTCTTCGCGCTCTTGATCGTGGTGACGTGACCACGCTCCTCGAGCTTGTTGTAGATGAAGGGCTTGAACAGCTCGAGCGCCATCTTCTTGGGCAGACCACACTGGTGGAGCTTCAGCTCCGGACCCACCGTGATCACCGAACGACCCGAGTAGTCGACGCGCTTGCCGAGCAGGTTCTGACGGAACCGGCCCTGCTTGCCCTTGAGCATGTCCGAGAGGGACTTCAGTGGCCGCTTGTTGGGACCGGTGATGGTCTTGCCGCGACGACCGTTGTCGAAGAGAGCGTCGACCGCCTCCTGCAACATGCGTCGCTCGTTGCGGATGATGATCTCGGGCGCGTTCAGCTCGATCAAGCGCTTGAGGCGGTTGTTCCGGTTGATCACGCGACGATAAAGGTCGTTCAGATCACTGGTCGCGAAGCGGCCACCGTCCAAAGGAACCAGGGGACGCAGGTCCGGCGGGAGCACCGGCACCACGGAGAGCATCATCCACTCGGGGCGGTTGCCCGAGTCGCGGAAGGCCTCGACGACCTTCAAGCGCTTGGCGTACTTCTTACGCTTCGCCTCGCTGGTGGCCTCCTTGAGGTCGAGCCGCATCTGCTCGGCCAAGGTGTGCACGTCGATGTCGCGCAGCATCTCGAGCACGGCTTCGCCGCCCATGCCGGCCTCGAACGCCTCCTCGCCATACTCGTCGAGCAGCTCGTGGTAGCGATCCTCGCTGAGGATCTCACCGCGCTCAAGGGGAGTGTCGATCGGGTCGAGGACGACGTAGCTCTCACAGTAGAGAACTCGCTCCAGATCCTTGAGCGTGATGTCGAGGATGGCCCCGATACGGCTCGGAAGGCTCTTGAGGAACCAGATATGAGCCACGGGCGTGGCCAGCGTGATGTGGGCGAGGCGCTCGCGGCGCACCTTGCTTTGAATCACCTCGACGCCGCACTTCTCGCAGACGATGCCACGGTGCTTCATGCGCTTGTACTTGCCGCAGTTGCACTCGTAGTCCTTCACCGGCCCGAAGATCTTGGCGCAGAAGAGGCCATCACGTTCCGGCTTGAACGTCCGGTAGTTGATGGTCTCAGGCTTCTTCACCTCGCCATGCGACCACTCCCGAATCTTCTCGGGAGACGCCAGGGAGATCCTGATTGCAGAGAAAGAGAACGGGTCTTTGGGCTTCTCAAAGAAACTGAAAATGTCCTTCATGATCCTACTCCTCTTCCGCGGCCATCATATCGCCAGGCTTGCCCATACCATCGGGGTCGATCAGCTCGACGTTCAGACACAGAGCTTGAAGCTCCTTCATCAGAACGTTGAAGCTCTCGGGCAGGCCCGCGTCCAGTGTGTGGTCTCCCTTCACGATGTTCTCGTACATGCGGGTTCGACCCTGCACGTCGTCGGACTTCACCGTGAGGAATTCCTGCAGCGCGTAAGCCGCGCCATAGGCCTCCATGGCCCAGACCTCCATCTCACCCAGACGCTGTCCGCCGAACTGAGCCTTGCCGCCCAGGGGCTGCTGCGTGACGAGCGAGTAGGGCCCGATGCTGCGCGCGTGGATCTTGTCGTCCACCAAGTGGTGGAGCTTCAAGACGTACATCACGCCGACGGTCACGTCCTCCTGGAAGGAGTCACCCGTGCGTCCGTCGAAGAGCACCGACTGTCCGCGCGTGCTGCCGTGAGCCAGCTCGAGCAGACGCTTGATCTCGGACTCGTCCGCGCCGTCGAAGACGGGCGTCGCGAGCGTGAGACCATGCTCGAAGGTGCGAATGAACGGCACCAAGTCGCCGTCCTCGAGCTTGTCGATCGTCTCGCGCACCATGCCTGTGCGGAAGATCTTCTTGAGCTCTCCACGCAGCAGGTCGGCGGTGGCGTCGCGCTGCTTCGCCATCTCGTTGAGCTGCAAGCCGAGCTGCAGACCAGCCCAGCCCAGATGTACCTCGAGCACCTGCCCGACGTTCATTCGTGACGGGACACCGAGCGGGTTGAGCACGATGTCGACCGGACGACCGTCCGGCAGATAGGGCATGTCCTCCTCGGGGAGGATGCGGCTGACGACGCCCTTGTTGCCGTGGCGACCGGCCATCTTGTCGCCGATCTGAAGCTTGCGCTTGATGGCGATGTAGACCTTCACCATCTTGATCACGCCAGGCGGGAGCTCATCGCCCTTGCCCAGCTTGTCGATCTTCTCCTGGAAGAGCGCCTCGATGGCCTGGGTCTGCTCGTCGAGCTGGCTCAGAATCGCGTCGATGGTCTCCTTGTTCTTGTCGACCTCGATGTCGCCCCAATGCTTGCGAGCGATCGGGTCGAGCAGGTCGGCCGTGAGCTTCACGCCCTTGGCCAGGAGCACCTTGCCGCGAGAGTCGACGAGCTTGGCGGTCGTGGTGCGACCGAGCAGGATCTTCCGCACGCGGGCGTAGGCCGACTCGCGGATGATCTTGATCTCGTCGGCCATGTCCTTCTCGAACTTGGCGCGCTCCAGATCCTCGTTCTGACGCGAGCGCTCATCGACCTCGGCGCCCTTGCGCGCGAAGACTCGAGCGTCGATCACGATGCCGGTCACACCCGGCGGCACGCGCAGGGAGGTGTCGCGGACGTCGCCGGCCTTCTCACCGAAGATGGCTCGCAGGAGCTTCTCCTCGGGGGAGAGCTGAGTCTCGCCCTTGGGCGTGATCTTGCCGACGAGGATGTCGCCGCTCTCGATCTCGGCACCGATGCGCACGATGCCCGACTCGTCGAGCTCCTTCAGAGCCTCTTCGCCGACGTTCGGAATGTCGCGCGTGATCTCTTCCTTGCCGAGCTTCGTGTCGCGAGCGACGCAGTCGAACTGCTCGATGTGGATGGACGTGTAGACGTCCTCCTTCACGATGCGCTCGGAGATGAGGATCGCGTCCTCGTAGTTGTACCCACCCCACGGGGTGAAGGCACAGATGACGTTCTGGCCCAGAGCCAACTCGCCACGATCGCAGGACGGACCGTCCGCGATCACGTCTCCGACCTTCACGTGGTCGCCTTCGCGCACGATGGGCCGCTGGTTGTAGGCGGTGTTCTGGTTGCTGCGCTGGAACTTCATCAACCGGTAGATATCCGGGAAGGCCGCGCCGTCCGCGCCGGCGCGCACGACGATGCGCGTCGCGTCCACGGAGTCGACGATGCCGTCGCGCTTGGCCACCAGACAGACGCCGGAGTCACGCGCGACCTGCGCCTCGATGCCGGTGCCGACGATGGGAGCGCGGTTGCGCACGGTGGGCACAGCCTGCCGCTGCATGTTGGCGCCCATGAGCGCGCGGTTGGCGTCGTCGTGCTCCAGGAAGGGCACGAGCGAAGCGGCCACCGAGACGAGCTGGTTGGGCGAAACGTCCATCAGCTCGACCACGTCGGGGGCGACGGTCACGAAGTCGCCGTTGAAGCGCGAGCTGACGCGCTCGCCCGTGAGCATCTTCGTCTTCTTGTCGACCTCGGCGTTGGCCTGGGCGATGTAGTGGCCCTCCTCCTGGAGAGCGCTGTACCAACGCACGTCCTCGTCGTGGACCTTGCCATCGACGACCTGTCGATAGGGCGTCTCGACGAAGCCGTATTCGTTCACGCGGGCGTAGGTCGAGAGCGAGGCGATGAGGCCGATGTTCGGACCTTCCGGCGTCTCGATCGGGCAGATGCGGCCGTAGTGGGTGGCGTGCACGTCACGCACCTCGAAGCCGGCTCGCTCACGCGTCAGACCGCCAGGCCCGAGGGCCGAGAGACGACGCTTGTGCGTGACCTCCGAGAGCGGGTTGGTCTGGTCCATGAACTGCGAGAGCTGGCTACTACCGAAGTACTCCTTGACCACGGCGCTGACCGGCTTCGCGTTGATCAGGTCGTGCGGCATCAGCGTCTCAATCTCTTGAGACATGCTCATGCGCTCCTTGATGGCGCGCTCCATGCGAACCAGACCGATGCGGTACTGGTTCTCCATCAGCTCACCCACGGCGCGCACACGGCGGTTGCCGAGGTGGTCGATGTCGTCCGTGCTGCCACGGCCATTCTTGAGCTCGATCAGGTGCTTGACCGTCTTCAGAATGTCCATGGGAGCCAGGACCGGGCTGTTCGCGTGGTCCTCGTCCATCGCCTCGTCGCGATAGAACTTGTGGTTCAACTTCAAGCGGCCGACGCGCGACAGATCGTAGCGCTCGGGGTTGAAGAAGAGGTTGTTGAAGAGCGTGCGCGCCGTGTCGAGCGTGGGCGGATCGCCCGGGCGAAGGCGACGATAGATCTCCAGGATGGCATCGTCCTTGGTGGTGATCTTGTCCGCGAGCAGCGTGTCCCGAAGGAAGCTGCCCACGTTCAGGCCGTCGATGAAGAGCACGTTGAAGGACTTGACCTTGGCTTCGCGCAGGGCTTCGAGCTTCTCCTCGGTGACCTCCTCGTTGACGCCGAGCAGGATCTCGCCTGTCTCCTCGTCGACGATGTCGTCGGCGCTGACCTTGCCGAGCACGTCCGCCGCGTCGATCGGCAGGCGATCAAGGGCCGCCGCGCGCAGCTTGCGGATGGCGCCGCGCGTGAACTTGCGGTTCTTGCGCACGATGATCTCGCCCTCGACCTTGATGTCGCGCGTCGCGCGCTGGCCGGGGAGAATGTCGTACTCGATCGACTTGCTGAACTTGCCGCGAGCCTCCGGGTAGATGGTCTCGGTGTCGTAGAAGAAGTCCAGGAGCTCGTGCGTGCTGTAGCCGAGGGCCTTGAGCAGCGCGGTCGCGTACATCTTCCGGCGACGGTCGATGCGCACGTAGAGGAAGTCCTTGGGATCGAACTCGAAGTCGAGCCAGGAGCCCCGGTAGGGGATGACGCGCGCCTGATACAGGAGCTTGCCCGAGGAGTGGGTCTTGCCCTTGTCGTGATCGAAGAACACGCCGGGGCTACGGTGGAGCTGGCTGACGACCACGCGCTCCGTACCGTTGATGATGAACGTCCCGTTCTCGGTCATGAGCGGGATCTCACCGAAGTAGACCTCCTGCTCCTTGATGTCGCGAACGGCCTTTTCGCCGCCATCACCCGTGTTGTCGTAGATGATGAGCTGGATCGTGACCTTGATCGGCGCCGCGAAGGTCATGCCCCGCGCACGACACTCGTCCACGTCGTACTTCGGGCGTTCGAGCGTGTAGCCCACGAACATGAGCTCGCTCGTGCCGTTGAAGTCACGGATGGGAAAGACACTCTTGAACACGCCCTGCAGTCCGGTCTCGGCGCGCTCGTGCGCGGGAACCGTGGTCTGAAGGAACTTGTCGTAGGAGCGCTTCTGGATATCGATCAGGTTGGGGATCTGAACGATCCGCTCGATCTTGCCGAAGCTGTGCCTGACCCGAAAGTTGTTCTGAATCGTCGCCGTCATTTACCGGGACTCCTCTGGTAGGGCTGATGCCCCATGCGCGCTCTGGGTCAACCCAAGCGGGGTTATTGGTGCGGTAGGAAAAGAAAAGACGAGTGCCCGGCACACCAGCGGGGGTGGCCAAGCAGGAAAAAGAACTCGAGAGAACCTCGAGGGATGGCGGTCAGTGAACGAAATGTGACCGCACCCCCCGCACGCGCACCACGCTCGCATCCCCCGCCCCACCTGGCCGCTGCGCGGTTGGTGTGGTCAGGGGATGGAGCAGGGTCGCGGGTGGCTGACGCAACTCCCCCTCGCCGTCCTGGCCGTTGGCCTCGGCGTCGAGTAGGGACGTGCCGTAGAGACGCATGTCTGCGTCCCAGGGGGAGGAGCGCCAGCTCATCGCTACTTGAGGGTGACCTTGGCGCCAGCTTCCTCGAGCTTCTTCTGGATGTCGGCAGCCTCTTCCTTGGAGATGCCCTCCTTGATGACCTTCGGCGCCGCCTCGACCATCGCCTTGGCGTCGGCAAGGCCGAGCTGGGTGATCTCGCGGATCGCCTTGATCACCTGGATCTTCTTGGCGCCGACGTCGGTGAGCTCGACATCGAACTCCGTCTGCTCCTCGACCGCGGCAGCCGCGGCAGGGGCGGCCGCCATGGCCACAGCTGCGGGAGCAGCCGAAACGCCCCACGCCTCTTCGAGGCTTTTGACGAGGTTCGCGACTTCCATCACGGACCAGGTGCTGAGTTCCTCGACCATCTTCTCTACGTTCATGTTCGCCATCTGACTATCTCCATCGCCGCGCCGAGGCGCGGATAACTATTCAAAAAAACTCGGACTTGGGGTTCGAAAGGGGATTGGGAAAGGACCAGAGCTTCAGGCTTGCTCTTGGTCGCGGCGGCGCGCGTCGAGGACGTGCACCATGTTCTGGCTCGGAGCAAGCAGCTGCCGGACCAGGCTCTGGGCAGGAGCCATGAGCTGAGCCAACAGTTGGGCCCGGATCTCGTCCTTGCCCGGCATGGTGGCGAGTTCGGATTCGACCCGGCTGGCCTCGAGGATCGTGCCCTCGAGGATGCCCAGCTTGACCACGAGCTTCTCTTGCTCGTCGCCTTCCTTGCGGAACGCCTTGATCACCTTGGCTGCGGCGGACGGATCCTCGTAGCTCCAGGCGATGGCCGTCGGGCCACGCAGGCTCTGATCGACGACGTCGTTCTCGCCCAGAGGAGAGCCCGCGAGGGCCTTCCGAACGAGGTTGTTCTTGACGACCTTGTAGTCGACCCCGGCGCTGCGGAAGCGAGCACGGAGATCCGTGATCAGCTCCACGTCGATGCCGCGGAAGTCCACGAAGACCATGGACACGGCGCGCTCGAAGCGATCGCCGATGGCCGCGGCCTGCTCGCGCTTGGCTGTGGGTGTGAGAACCATATTAAGCCTCCACCGTGACGGTGTTGGGGTCGATCCGAAGACCGGGTCCCATGGTCGAGCTGAGCGTGATGCTCTTGAGGTACGTGCCCTTGGCCACGGCCGGCTTGGCCTTGACCAACGCGCTGATCAGCGCAGCCACGTTCTCTACGAGCTTGGTCCCGTCGAAGGAGACGCGACCGACCGGAGCGTGCACGATACCTGCGCGCTCCACGCGGAACTCGACCTTACCGGCCTTGGCCTCGCTGACAGCCTTGTTCACGTCGAAGGTCACGGTGCCGACCTTGGGGTTCGGCATCAGCCCGCGGGGACCGAGTACGCGACCGAGACGGCCGACCTGCCCCATCATGTCCGGGGTCGCGATGACCGTGTCGAACTCGAGCCAACCTTCCGTGATCTTGGCGACCAGGTCGTCCGAACCGACGAAATCGGCGCCGGCGGCCTCAGCCTCCGTGGCCTTCTCGCCCTTGGCGAAGACGAGAACACGGTTCACCTTCCCGATACCATTCGGCAGCACCACCGCGCCGCGCACCATCTGGTCCGCGTGCTTGGGGTTCACTCCGAGGCGCACCGCGAGATCGACGGATTCGTCGAACTTCGCGAAGGACACCTCTTTCACGAGAAGGCATGCCTCCTCGAGCGAGTAGCGCCTGCCGCGCTCGGGCTTTTCGTGCGCCAAGCGGCGCCTCTTGCCCTGTCTCATACGTTACCTCCTAGCGGTGGCCTTGCGACCACCTCCCACCCATATCCCGGGGTGGTACGGCCTTGACGGCGAATCCGTCGAAATCTACGGGTCGGCGCCTGGACTCAGTCCGTGACGTCGACACCCATGGAGCGAGCCGTGCCCGCGATGGAACGCATGGTGGCCTCGATCGAGCCCGCGTTCGTGTCCTGCATCTTCACTTCGGCGATCTTCCGGAGCTGCGCCTGCGTGATGGTGCCGACCTTGTCCTTGTTGGGACGCGGCGAGCCCGTGCCCGGCTTGCCCTCGAGACGCATCCCCAACTCCTGCTTCACCAAGATGGCGGCGGGAGGGGTCTTCATCACGAAGCTGAAGGAGCGGTCCGCGAAGACCGTGATCACCACCGGGATGATCAGCCCGATGTCCTTCTGGGTACGCGAGTTGAAGTCCTTGCAGAACGCCATGATGTTGACGCCGTGCTGGCCGAGGGCCGGACCGACCGGAGGCGAGGGGTTCGCCTTGCCGGCAGGGAGCTGGAGCTTGATGGTGCCGATGACTTTCTTCATGGCCGTTCCTATCGAAAAGGAGCCCCGTGCTCAGCACGTGGACTCGAAACAATGATCAGGTGGTCTTTTCGACCTGTCCGTAGTCGAGTTCGACCGGCGTAGCACGGCCAAAGATGGAGACGAGCACGCGCACCTTCTGCTTGGCGGCGTTGACCTCTTCGATGCTGCCCGAGAAGTTGGCGAAGGCGCCGTCGATCACGCGGACGTGATCGCCTTGCTCGTACAGCACGCGCGGCTTCGGCTTGGCGGCGCCCTCCTCCACCTGCTGGTGGATGGTGGCGATCTCGCGCGCCGGGACCGGGCTCGGGTGCCGGCCTCCGATGAAGCCGCTGACCTTGGGCGTGGCCTTGATCAGATGCCAGGTCTCATCCGAGAGGTCCATCTGAACGAAGATGTAGCCCGGATAGAAGTTGCGTGAAGAGACGCGACGAGCTCCGGCACGGACATCTTGAACGCTCTCCTTGGGGATCAGGATCTCCCCGAAGGCGTCTTCCATGCCGGCTTGGCGAATGCGCTCCTCGAGGGAGAGCTTCACCTTGTTCTCGTAGCCCGAGTAGGCCTGAATGATGTACCAGTTCATTCCCATGGTCAGACCTTGTAGATGAGATCGGTCAAGGCAGACCAACCCGCGTCGAAGACGCCCAGGATCACCGCTGCGATAACGGAGACGACGACCACGACGATGGTCTGCGCCCAGGTTTCCTGGCGTGTGGGCCAGGTGACCTTGCTCAGCTCGCTCGCTACCAGGTTGGCGAAGCGTGAGGTCTTGGGATGACGGTAGAGGACGATCCCCGTGACGACGGCCAGCACGGCGGCCGCCGCCGTGGACCAGGTGTCGCTGGGATCCGACGCGAGGTCGGCGTAGTCAGCGAGGGTGTCCCACGCCCCGAAGATGGCGTGATTGAGAAGCCAGAACAGCCCGAATGCGCCACCAATGAAGGCGAACTGCACCCAGCGCTCGATACCGAGCACCGCTGCTGACTGTTTCCCTTGTTCTTCTGCGATGGTTGACATGTCGGTCTTTCGAGGCAGGCCAGGAGGGATTCGAACCCACAACCCGCGGATTTGGAATCCGCTGCTCTACCGTTGGAGCTACTGGCCTCTGCACGCCCTCATCAACGGGATTCGCGATGGGGCGTGTGTCGATGGCATTTGGGGCAATACTTCTTGAGCGTTAGCCTGTCTTGCTTCCCAGGTTTCTGTGCCTTCGTCGTCTGGTAGTTGCGTTCGCCGCACTCGTCACAGACGAGCACGATGCGTACGCGCTCTCCCACTACTGGATGATCTTGGTGATGACGCCGGCGCCAACCGTGCGTCCGCCTTCGCGAATGGCGAAGCGCTGCTGCGCTTCCATCGCGACCGCGGTGATCA
>JAACVI010000328.1 GCA_009992505.1 Myxococcales bacterium | reverse complement strand
GATCGGGCTGAGCAAGAGGTCGAAGGCGGGATAGAGCGCGCCCGCGGCTACAGGGATCCCGATGGCGTTGTAGGCGAAGGCGAAGAAGAGGTTCTGCTTGATGTTCGCCATCGTCATGCGGCTGAGGCGGCGCGCGCGGACGATGCCCAAGAGGTCGCCCTTCACCAGCGTCACGCCGGCGCTCTCCATGGCCACATCCGTGCCCGTGCCCATGGCGATGCCCACGTGCGCCAGGGCCAACGCCGGCGCGTCGTTGATGCCGTCGCCGGCCATGGCCACGATCTCGCCTTCGGATTTGAGGCGCGCCACCACTTCGGCTTTCCCGTCGGGCAAGACACCCGCGATCACCTCGTCGAGTCCCAGCTCGCGCGCCACGGCCTGTGCCGTGGCCTCGCTGTCGCCCGTGAGCATGACGACCCGTAGGCCCTCCTCGTGCAGCCGCCTCAAGGCCTCGGGCGTGCTCTCCTTGACCGGGTCGGCCACGCCCACGAGGCCAGCCGGCGTGTCGTCGACCACGACGAAGATCACGGTCTGACCCTTGGCCGAGAGCTCAGCTAGGTGATCGTTCAGGGCCTTGGTCGAGAGGCCCATGTCCTCCAGTAAGGCCGCGTTGCCCAGCGCCACCGAGCGGCCCGACACCGTTCCGCGCACGCCCTTGCCGGTGATGGACTCGAACGCCTCGGGGCTCTCGAGCGCCACACCGCGCGCCTCCGCCGCGGCCACGACCGCGCCCGCCAGAGGGTGCTCGCTCGAGCGCTCCAGGCTCGCCGTCAGCGAGAGCAGCTCCTCCTCGCTCAGGCCGCTCGCGGGCATCAGGGTCACCACCGTGGGCTTGCCCTCCGTCAGCGTGCCGGTCTTGTCGATGACCAGCGTCGTGACCTTGCGCATCACCTCGATCGCTTCCGCGTTCTTGAAGAGCACACCCGCCGTCGCGCCCTTGCCCGTCGCCACCATGATGCTCATGGGCGTGGCGAGGCCTAGCGCACAGGG
Source organism: Myxococcales bacterium (assembly GCA_009992505.1). Classification (GTDB taxonomy): domain Bacteria; phylum Myxococcota_A; class Polyangia; order Polyangiales; family Houyiibacteriaceae; genus JAADHO01. The sequence goes on along the minus strand of JAACVI010000328.1, from coordinate 2,637 downwards.
GCAAGCGATGATCAGCACGGCGACGGCGTTCACCAAGGCGTGCGCCATCCGCGGTTCCGGTCCGATGAGCGCCCACACCACGAAGGTGACGAAGGCGCTGAGAATCACGGCGGGGACGAAGTAGCCCGCGACCACGTCGGCGAGCTTCTGGATCGGCGCGCGACTGCGCTGCGCCTCGGAGACCATGGAGACGATGCGCGAGAGCAAGGTGTCGGCGCCGATCTTCTCTGCGACGATGACCAGGCCGCCCTTGCCGTTGACGGTTGCGCCCACGACGGGATCTCCCTCGCGCTTGCGCACGGCCAGCGGCTCACCCGTGACCATGGACTCGTCCACCGTGCTCTCGCCCGAGAGGACGCTGCCATCGACGGGGATCTTCTCGCCCGGTCGCACGCGTAGCTTGTCTCCGAGCACGACCTGCTCGAGGTCCACGTCCTCTTCCGTGCCGTCCTCGTTGACCCGGCGCGCCGTCTTCGCGCCCATGCCCAAGAGCTTCTGGATGGCCTCGCCCGTCTGACTGCGCGCGCGCAGCTCGAGCACCTGCCCGAGCAGGACGAGCGTGACGATGATGCCGGCGGCCTCGAAGTAGACGTCGACCTGCCCCGACTCCGCGCGGAAGGCGGCGGGAAAGATCTGCGGGAAGAGGGCCGCTACGAGGCTGTAGAGGTAGGCCACGCCGACGCCCATGCCGATCAGCGTGAACATGTTCAGGCTCATGTTCCGAATGGACGCCGCCGCCCGGACGAAGAATGGCCACGCCGAATAGGTACAGATGGGCGTGGCGAGGCCGAGCTCGAGCCAGACGCGTAGCTGCGACGAGAGCAGCGCGGAGATGGGATGCCCGGGGAGCATGTCGCCCATGGAGAGGATCAGCAGCGGGATGGCCAAGACGAGCGAGAAGAGGAAGCGACGCGACATGTCGCGAAGCTCGCTGTCGTCCGACTCTTGCGGCGCGGTGTCCACGCGTTCGAGGGCCATGCCGCACTTCGGACACGCGCCGGGTTTGGACTCGCGCACCTCCGGGTGCATCGGACAGGTCCAGACGCCAGCGGCCGCCGGCGGTGGCCCGACGCGTTCGAGGGCCATGCCGCACTTCGGGCACGCGCCAGGTTTGGACTCGCGCACCTCTGGGTGCATCGGGCAGGTGTAGACGGCACCGGTGTCCGCCGGGGGCGCGGCCCCGGACATGTCGCCCGTGCCACCGCCGCAGCCGCCCTCCCCGCCGCAGCCGCCCTCGCCGCCGCAGCCGCCCTCGCCCATCTCCGGGCTCGCGGGCGCCGCTGCTTCCGCCCCGGCGGGCTGCTCGCGCGTGTCGCCTTCGTCCCCTTCGCGACCTTCACCGCTACAGCCGCCCTCGCGGCCGCAGCCGCCCTCGCCACCGCAGCCGCCCTCGCCGCTACAGCCGCCTTCGCCGCCGCAGCCGCCTTCGCCGTCTCGGTTCTTCATCAGGCCTCCTCAGGCTCGAGCGTGTCGGCCAGAGGGGTCGGCGTCGCGGGGGAATCGGACGCCAGTTCGGCGTCGTCGGTGTGGGCTGCGTCCGTCTTCCAACCCAGGAACGCGGCGATGCGCCGCCGCAGGGGACTCATGCCTCCCGTGCGCACCTTGCGCTCCTCGCCGATCGAGTAGAGCACGGGCACCACGAGCAGGGTGATCAGGGTGCCAACCATGCCGCCAATGGAGGGCAAGGCCATGGGCACCATCACGTCCGCGCCCGCGCCTTGCGACGCGATCACGGGCAAGAGCGCGATCACCGTCGTCGCCGTCGTCATCAAGCAAGGCCTGACGCGGCGGACGCCGGCCTCCATGGCGCGGTCGCGCACGTCCTGTATCGTCTTGGGTGGCTGCGCCGTGAAACGCTGGCTCAGGTAGGTCGCGAGCACCACGCCGTTGTCGCTGGCGACGCCGACCAACGCGATCATGCCGACCCAGACGGCCACGGAGATGTTGACGTTGCCCACGCGGAAGAGCGACTGCATCGACACGCCGGCGACCGAGAAGTCGAGGAACCAGGGCTGACCGTAGAGCCACAGCAGGATGAAGCCCGCGCCCACGCCGATGAGCACGCCGGAGTAGATGATGAGCGAGGTCGTCGTCTTCTTGAACTGCAGGTAGAGCAGCAAGAAGATGAAGCCGAGGGCGATCGGGATCAAGATCATCAGCCGCTTGCTGCTGCGCAGCTGGTTCTCGTAGCTCCCGGAGAAGTGGTAGCTGACGCCTGCCGGCACCACGAGCTCACCCGAATCTATCTTGGACTGGATGAAAGCCTGCGCCTGCTCCACCACGTCCACCTCGGCGACGTCGGGCTGACGATCGAAGAGGACGTAGCTGGTGAGGAAGGTGTCCTCCGCCTTGATCATCTGAGGTCCACGCACGTAGGAGATGTGCGCGAGCTGCTCCAGCGGGAGCTGCTCGCCACCGGGTGCGGTGACGGTCAGGCGGTGCAGCGCCTCCACGCTGTCGCGATCTTCGCGCATGTAGCGCACGCGCACGGCGTAGCGCTCCCGCCCTTCGACCGTGCGCGTCAGACTCATTCCGCCGAGTCCGACCTGCACGACCTGCTGCACCTGATCGATGCTCAGCCCGTAGCGAGCGATGGCGGGTCGATCCAAGTCGATCTCGATGTAGGGCTTGCCCACG
>JAACVI010000327.1 GCA_009992505.1 Myxococcales bacterium | reverse complement strand
GGCTCCGACGCGGGATCACTCGTTCGCAGGACCCTGTTCATGGAGCCTCCGTGGCCAGAGGGGGCGGCGCGACATCGGGAGGAATCTCCATCACCTGTCCGCGCGGAGCTCGGCTGAACTCGGCGGGCTGGTAGGCCCCGAAGCCTGCTTGCTCGGACTGCGCCTGCGCGATGCACTCGGCGATGCGTTCCTCGCCGTAGGCCTGCAGTCGATCGATGGCGACCTGCGTGAACTCGTCGTCCAGAGCGCCTGCGCGTGCGGCACGAGCCGCCAAGGCGTAGGCCGCGACCGCGCGACATTCGAGCGGACGCACCTGCTCGTCGAGCACCTGCTGCACGCGATCCTGCACCTGGATGCGAATGTCCTCACGCGCGTCCGCGGGCACGGTGCGGAACTGCCGCTGCATGTCCGCGGGCATCACGAAGGGCGCGTTCAAGACGGCCCGGGCCAGGATCTCCCAGACCCGGCCTTGCCGCACCAACGAGGCGATGGTCCAGGTGGGCCGACGATAGGCCGAGAGGGGCCCGTAGCTGTCGGCCAAGGTCTTGGCCTGACGGGCTCCGTCCTGGATCTGGCTGACCAGAGCCTGGACGTAGACCTGCATGGTCGCGGGATGACCGGGGTTGATGGCGAAGTTCTCGAAGTCCGCCATGCCGGCGTCGACGATCAGGAACTTGGCGTTGGCCGCGTACTCGGCCGCGTAGGATCCAGGCTCTTGCCCGGAGCGCGAGAAGCCGCTGACGACGTCGGCCAGGGCGGCCTGGTACTCACGCGTCTGGCCCATCTCCTTGCGAGCTTGGGCGATACGCCAATAGGCCTGCACGACCAGCTCGCCCGCTTCTCGATCGCGCTGGTAGCGGCTGATGAATTCGCCCATGGCGCGGATGGTGGCGGACCAGCTGTGCTGTTCGTAGGCCATCTCGGCGATGCGATAGGCCGCGACGCGCTGATCGGCGGGATCGCGCACGGAGGTGATTACGCGCTGGTAGTAGGTCGTGGCGTCACGGTAGCGACCGAGCCGCTCGAGCAGCTTCGCGGAGTTGACCAACGCGCCCTCGCGCTTGTCGATGATGGCCGGATCCGTGGAGCGCCCGAAGCGCTGCGAGTCCGCGAGCGTGCGGTAGTTCTCGAGCGCGCGGTCGAAGTCGAAGAAGCGGTTGGCGTTGTAGGCCAGGCGGAAGTAGGCGTTGGCTAGGATGGCGTCGAGCTGAGCCTGTCGCTCCGGATCGCTCGGATGCTGGGGCCCGACCTCGTCGATGATGCGCTGGTAGAGCTGACCCGCGGAGCTGAAGCGATTGGTTCGCTCGAGCGCGGTGGCTGCCTGCTCGAGCGCGAGCGGTGCCTGCGGATCGTTGCGGTTTCGGTTCACCGCCTCGACCAACAGGGTCGCCGCCTGCTCATACAGCCGCACTTGCTCGTCGCCGGTCGCGCCCTCGGCCTGATGATAGATGGCGAGCGCATCGCGATACTGCAGTGCGTTCAAATCGCCCTGCATCAGGCAGAACGGATTCTCGGAGTTCGCCTCGTCGGAGCAGTCGACCGCGGGAGCCGCGGCGCCGGCCTCGGAAGCCGTGAAGGTGCAGTGGCGCGACTCCAGCTCCGTGGCCAGGCGACGGATCTCGGCGTCGTCGTTCGTGGCGATGGCCATCTGACGCAGGTTGACCCACGCCACCTGACCGGTCTCGTTGGCGTTGGGGCCACTGCAGCGCTCGTCGAAGATGCGCTCGAAGCGCTCCTTGGCCTGCGGCCAGTAGCCGTAGGAGTAGAGCAAGAGCGCGTTGTTGTAGTCGTAGGCCGCGCGCACGTGCTCGCTGTCCTGCGCCTCGGGCACGCGGGCGATGTACAGCTCACGCGCCTGAGCGAAGCGCTGCACCAGGTCGGGCATGGCCACGGGCCGCACCGTCGGCGGGTTGCCGCTGACCTCCGGCGGAGCTGTGCGGATGGTCAGGCTCCCCGCCTGCTCCGCGGCCTCGACCAGTCGCTTGATCGACTCCACGACGCGACGCGCCGCTTCGGACATGTGGGAGTCGTCCAGGTTCGAGTCACGCACGGAGGCGTAGACGCTGGCGGCGCCTTCGAAGTCATCCGACCAGTACAGCGCATCGGCGAGGTTGTACTGAAGGTCGTAGGACTGGGGATCGTTCGGATAGTGGCTGAGGTAAGCGCGGTAGGCCGCGGCGGCCGCGGCATACTCCTCCTGGGCCACGCGGCAGCGCTCTGGATCGCGATCCTCCACGCAGTGGCGTCGCTCGCGCTGCGCGTTCTGGTGATGCAGCATGGCGGCCTGCATCAAGGCCCGCTCGGCCATGCGCTCGGCGGCCCGCTGCTCCGTGGGGTGATCGTTGTTGGCGTTGTACCAAGGGGAGCCGGGACCGTAGTCGGCGAGGTCCCCGAAGAGCTCGTTGTCCATCTCGTCGTGGCGCCGACGCGCCTCGCCGATCTGGCTGCGGATGTCCGGAGCGCGCTGGTGATTCGGCCAGCGAGACAGCGCGAGCTGCCAGATCTGGATCGCTTCCGGGTACTTGGCCTCGTCGAAGTAGTCCTGCCCGAGCTCGAAGTAGACGTCCGCGGTCCAGGCGCGATCCTGGGGCAGAAGGTTCGGGTCCTGCACGCGCTGGATGCCCGTGGGCAGGCCCTCTTGCGCATCCGGGATCTGGTTCTCGTTCCAGTCGTCGTAGCTGAAGGCGATACCCAGGTACTGAATCGCCTCGGGGCGCAGCTCGGAGCCCGCGGAGCCGGTGCGCGCCTGCTCGTCGTCGGACCACTGCACGAGGTTGCCGAAGGCCTGAATCGCCTCCGGGTAACGGCTCGCGCGGTAGTAGGCCCAGGCGACCTTGTACAGCGCGAGGTTGTAGTTGCGGTCATCCGGGTGGGCGAGGATGCGGTTGTAGGCGCTGATGGCCAGATCGAGGGCGTGGGGATCGGCGTAGTCGTCGAAGTGGAACTCGCCGATGCGGAACCAGGTCTCGCTCAGGAAGCGCGCGTCCTCGCGGATGGGCTGACAGGTGGGATAGGGATCGCTGTAGACCTCGGGAGGCGCGATGCCCGCGTCGAAGCCGTCGAGCGCCAGCGCCGGATGGGCGACGCCACCGTCTGCGTCCACGCCACCGTCGGTCTCGGCGGCCACGGCGGCGGCCGCTGCGACCGCGCGGTTCGCTGCGGCGTCGGGGTCGTAGTGGAACTGGTTGGCGCAGACGAGGTTCAGCCACGCCAGGCGAGCCTCTTCGAGTTCGCCCATCTCGTGCAGGCAGTAGCCGATCAAGTAGTAGACACCGTCGAGGCGCGCGTACTCGGGGAAGCTCCGCACCAGGCGCCGATACAGATCGATGGTGGCGCCGAGATCGGGGATGTCCGAGGACTCGGGCACTTCCTGGCCCGAATCACGCGCGGCCTGGGCCGCGTCGTATTGGTCCTGGAACTGGTTCATGCTGCGTTCGAAGTACAGCTCGCCGAGGCGGAACATGGCGTCGGGCGTGTACTGGGGATCGTCCGGGTAGTTGGCGATGAAGCGCTCGAAGATCAGGATGGCCCTGTCCCGAGCCTCGTTCATCAAGCCCTCTTCGACCCGGATCTGACGCGCGTACCATTGGTCGCGGCCGCGGCGCTGGCGCAGATACTCGCGTCGCACCAGGGAGACCACGGTGTCGCGGTA
>JAACVI010000577.1 GCA_009992505.1 Myxococcales bacterium | reverse complement strand
CCCCGGCTGGGCCCACGTCATCCGGGGAGTTTGAACTCGAAGAAAGCCTTCAACTTGACCAAGTTCTTCTCTTCGCGTGCGAAGCCGGGCGACTCGTAGGTCTTGGCGAAGCCGCGCACGTCGGAGAGGAGGTCGCTGCCGGTCTGCTCATCGTCGAGGATGTCGTTGACGCTGCGTCCGCGGGCGGCGCCCTTGCGCAGGCCCTTCACGTAGCCGTCGAGGCGACCGTAGTCGTCGCCGAGGAAGTCACGAACCTGCTCGGCTTCGTTGGTCAGGCGCGCCAGGATCTGGAGCTTCTGGGTGTCGACACCTTCGAGATCCTCGCCGGATGCTTGCTCCGCCGCGACGCGCAGCACGAAGGCATCGTCGAGGTATCCGATGTCGTCGATGCCATCGGGGATCAAGTCGAGGGACTTGAAGAGGTAGTTGATGCCTCCGGCCACCGCCTCCTTGGCGTTGCGGCCGAGGTTGGGTTCCGTGAGCAGAGCCGCGAAGGCCTCCGCGTCGTCACCGAGGCTTCGCAGCCAAGTGGGAAAGATTTCGAGGTATTGGTTGTCGTCGCTCATGAGCTGCCCTCCATTGAAGCCTGTGGCGTAGCTGGGCTCGCCGAGCCGGGGTCGCCGATGATAGGCAAGCCGAGCCCGGCGTTCAACCACGACGATCTTTTGCCCCCCGACGCTCCATGAGCACGGAATTCCCCACCGAGGCGCAGCCGGCTCTTTTGCGTCGCTCCGTCGCGGGTTAGGCTGGGCGTTCCATGAGACGTGTCATGCCCCAGATGCTTGCCCTCGCCGTGCTGTTCGGCGGCCTTTGCCAGGGCGCAGCGCTGTCCTCCGCGTCGGCGCAGACCGCTGCCGCGACCGAGCCCGCGCAGACGTCGCCCGGGGCGGTCGAGGTCGCGCCGCCACCCCCACCCCCGATGGCCTCACTGCTGATCGCCGTCAACGTAGACGAGGCCGAGGTGCGCGTCGACGGTGAGGTGGTCGGTCAGTCGCCGCTCGCCCCCCTCGAGCTCCCGCCCGGGCGCCATGTGGTCTCGGTCACGCGCCGCGGCTTCCTGCCCGGATCACGCTCCCTCGGCCTCGACGCGAGCGGTGCCCGCCTCGACTTCGCCCTCGAGCTGGATGCCGCGCACCCCGCGCAGCTCGATCCCGAGCCCG
>JAACVI010000326.1 GCA_009992505.1 Myxococcales bacterium | reverse complement strand
CCCCATCCGAGCCAGCCTCAGCGCCTCGGCCGTGCCCTCGAGGGCCGCCTTGGCGAGCTCACGGCTGGCGTGGATGGGCACCTCCGGTCGATCGCGAAGTGGCCCCACCGCGCGCTGCGCCACGGCCTCGACGACGCGCGCCCACTCGAGCTCCGCGTCGCCCGAGCTCGAGGCCGAGTCGACGACGTTGGACGGTCCGCGTGAGTGCTCAGCGTCCATGGTCGGCATGCTCGCGATCCGTGGTGACCAATCCGGCGGAGCAACGCACGCGCACTGTGGCCGAGCGCGTCAATCAGCGGAAGATGTCGGGGATCTTGAGATCCCCATGACTGCTCATGTGGGACGAACCGCTCATGGTGGTCGTGGTTCCCATGGTCGTGGTTCCCATGGCCGTGGTTCCCATGGCCGTGGCGCTGGTGTCGGAGTGCCCGGAGCGACGCGCGCGGAGCGTGATACTGACGCTCCTGTCCGCGTCCGCGACCAGTGACTCGTTGCCGACGAAGCGGCCGCGACGCGCGTGGATCGCGAGCTGCGAGCCGCGGTCCACGGTGAGGGTGCAAGGCGTCGAGTCGCAGCCAGACCCCCCATCGACCGTGATCTGCGCGCCCGCCGGCCGGCTGGTGACGCGAACGCTGACGGACTCGGGCGTGGCCGCCCCGTGGACGCTGGGATCGCCTGCGACCGCGGGCGCATCGGCGTGGACGTCCGCGCCAGGCTCACCAGCGGCCGACCCTGCGGTCGGCGCGTTCGCCGTGGCCGCATTGCCTGGATCCGCGGGAGTGCCTGCGGCCCCTGCGGTCGGGGCCACTGCGGTCGGGTTCACTGTGCCCGGGTTCACTGTGCCCGGGTTCACTGTGCCCGGCACGGTGGGTCCATCCGGCGAGGGCGGCGTGGGCCCGGCGTTCGGCGGACCCGCGCTCTCGGGATGCCAATTCGGATCCGTCATCGGACCCCCGCTGTCGTCGGCGGGCGGAGTCGGCGGGCGACTGAGGCCGAATCCGAGCACACCGACCAACACGATCACGCCAACTCCGATGGCGAGCCAGATGCCGCGCCGCGAGCGCCGCGGTTCGAGCTGGAATTCGTCGGCCACCTCGGGCGCGACGGATCGCGCGCCACGGGCCGCGGGGCTGGCGCCGGAGCGGAAGCCCGTGAGGGTCGGCTCGGCGACGCGTCCCTGCATGGCCGCGTCGAGCGCCTCCGACAGCGCCTCCATCGAGCTGTAGCGTTCGTCGGGATCCTTCGCGAGCGCCCGGAGGATGACCATCTCGAGCTCGGGACTGACGACGACGTTGGGGTTCACCTCGTGCAGCGACGGAACCTCTTCGAACATGTGCTGCGTGAGGATGCCCATGAAGCTGTCGCCGACGAAGGGAGTGCGACCGGCCAGGCATTCGTAGAGGATCACGCCCAGGGCGTAGATGTCGACGCGACCATCCGCGGGCTTCCCGGCCGCCTGCTCGGGCGACATGTACTCGGGCGTGCCGAAGATCATGCCCGTCTTGGTCAGCTTGCGACCGGGCGCGCCCTCGGTCTCGATGTCGTTCATCTTCGCGATGCCGAAGTCGACGATGGTGACGAAGTCGGGGACCTCGTCGCGCGTGGTCAGGAAGATGTTCTCGGGCTTCATGTCGCGATGTACGACGCCCTTGCGTTGAGCGGCGCCGAGCGCTCGGCAACACTGCTGCACCAGGCCCACGGCGCGCGCCGCCGGCAGCGTGCTCTCGACCGCGAGCAAGTCCGCGAGGTCCTGCCCGTCGAGGTACTCCATCACGAAGTAGCTCGCGCCCGACGGCGTCTCGCCGAAGTCGGAGATGTCGATGATGTGAGCGTTGCCGATCTTCGACGCGCTCTTGGCCTCGAGCTGGAAGCGCTCGACCACCTCGGGTCGCTTGGAGAAGTCGTCGCGCAGCACCTTGATGGCCACGCGCTTCTCGATGCCGGTGTGCTCGGCTTCGTACACCAGGCCCATGCCGCCTTCGCCGATGCGCCGCTGCACGCGATAGCGGCCCGCCAAGATCGTACCGACCAAGGGATCGGTGGGATCGCTGTGCGCGCTGCTGACCTGGGACGGCGTGATCAAACGCGTCGCGTCCACGGGACAGAAGACCTCGCCCCCGGCGTAGGTCTCCCGACAGGCCGGGCATAGCTTGATGGCGAGAGCGGCGGTCACAAAAGCTGGACCCACGGTAGCATCGGGCCTTGGGAGGGTCAACGGTGTGCGGGGCCGGATCCGGGTCGATTTTCCATGGAACTTCAATGGGTTGCGGCATGTGAGAACGCCCGACCACAGAGTCTTCGATCCGGCTCACCTGCGTTGCACCCCAGCGGGGCGTCTGGTAGCGAGGGGCGTGCCCGCGCAGATACGCATCCTCGACGACGCGCTGGTGGACCAGATCGCCGCGGGAGAAGTGGTGGAACGGCCGGCCAGCGCGGTGCGCGAGCTGCTGGACAACGCCCTGGACGCGGGCGCGGGGCGCATCAGCGTCGAGGTCGAGGACGGCGGGCGCGAGGCCCTGAGGGTGGTGGACGACGGCGCGGGCATGTCCGCCGAGGACGCCCAGCTCGCGGTGCTGCGGCACGCCACGAGCAAGATCCGCACGCTGGAGGATCTCGAACGCGTGGCCAGCCTGGGCTTTCGCGGCGAAGCCCTGCCCTCCATGGCCTCGGTCTCGCGCTTCACGCTGACCACACGCCGGCGGGAGGACGTCGCCGGGACCCGTCTGCGCATCGAGGGTGGTGGCGAGGCGCAGCTGCGTGCGAGCGGCGCCCCCGAGGGCACGACCGTCGAGCTGCGCGATCTCTTCTACAACGTGCCCGCGAGGCGCAAGTTCCTGAAGGCGCGTCAGACCGAGACCGCCCATGTGCAGGACGTGTGCGTACGCGCGGCTCTGGGCCGACCCGACGTCGCCTTCAGCCTGCTGAGCAATCAGCGGCGCAGGCTGCACTTCGCGCCCGCCGCGAGCCTGCTCGAGCGAGCACGCGAAGCCCTTCACATGCCCAACCTCACGGAGCTCCGCTTCGAGCGCAGCGGGCTCACGGTCGAGGCCTGCCTCGGCGCGCCGGAGGAGGCCCGCACGGGCGCGCTTTCGCTCTACCTCTTCGTCAACGGTCGGGCCGTGCGCGATCGACGTCTCGCCGCCGCGGTGGCCTTCGCCTACGGCTCGGTGATGCCGCCCGGACGCTACCCGAAGGGCGTGGTCCATCTTCACATCGACCCCAGCGAGATCGACGTGAACGTGCATCCGCAGAAGACGGAAGTGCGCTTCGCGGGCGGCAAGGGCGTGCTCGACGAGCTCACGCGTGGGCTCGCGCGCGCCCTCGGGACCGTGGCCTGGGGACGAGGTCATGGTGGGGCCGACTCCCCACGGGCGCCGGACTTCTGGCAAGGCCGCCTGGCCGGAGCGCTCAGGACCCCTCCCGCGATCGCGCCCGCGTCGACGATCGAAGAGGTGCGCTCCGAGCCCGACGCCTGGGCGCCGCAGGGCGAAGTGCGCGACGGTCGGGCGACCTACACTTCAGCTGGCGGGCCCACGGCTGAGCTCGACGGCGCGGAGGCCGTGGACTCGAGCGCCCCCGCGCTGCTCGCGGCCCCCTCCTTCTTCGGCTCGCTGCACCTCCTGGGCCAGGCC
>JAACVI010000325.1 GCA_009992505.1 Myxococcales bacterium | reverse complement strand
TCGCTCTGCGCGGCGATCGCCTCCTCGAGCCTCTCCAAGCTCGCCTGTGCGCGCGCGGCCAGGCGACGCGAGCCGCGGTGGCGCAAGAAGCCCTCCACCGCCAGACCGAGCTGCTCCGAGGTCTCGAACCTCGCGTCCGGATCGGCGTCCATCGCGCGGCTCAGGATGCGCGCGAGCTCCGGCGCCGCCTCCTTCGTTTCGGGTGGTGTCGCCAGGATGCTGCCGATGATCTCCGGCAACGTCGCGCCTGCATGCGGCGGCCTGCCCTCGGCCAGCTCGTAGAGCATCGCGCCCAGCAGGTAGACGTCCGTGCGCTCGGAGATGCGCGACTCGCCCCCTCCGAGCATCTCAGGCGCCATGTAGCAGGGCGTGCCCGCCATCTCCGTGGCGTCCTTGGCCAGGCGGAAGCGCCCGGAGCCATCGTCCGCGAGGCTGACGGCGATGCCCCAATCGACGACGTAGACCTCGCCGAAGCTGCCGATCATCACGTTCTCGGGCTTCAGATCGCGATGCACGATGCCGCGGCTGTGGGCGAAGTGGATGGCGCGCGTGATCTGACGGAACACGAGCAGGTTCCACTCGAGCAAGTCGTGAGCGCCGTGACGCTCCTTCACCAGCTCGGCGTCGTGCATCAGGTCGCCCCAATGCTCGCCCTCGATGCGCTTGAGCACGATCTCGGGGCGCCCCAGCTCGTCCAGGCCCACGTCGTAGACGGGCACCACGTTCGGATGCTCGAGGCTGCCCGTGACCCACGCCTCGCGCAGCAAGCTGAGCGTCGCTGCGTCGCTCATGTGCTCGAGCTTCAGCGTCTTCACCGCCACGTCACGGCCCAGGGCGACCTGCTCGGCCAGGCGCACGATGCCCATGCCACCCTGACCGAGCGTGACGCCCGGCTTCAACCGCTCGGCCTCCGCGCCCTGCAACTTGCGCAACGTCTCGAGCGCGTGTCGCCCCGCCGTGTCGGCGCCCACCATAGGCTCGATCGTGCTCGACGGAGCCTGCTGGATCGTCTCGGCCAACGAGCCGAGCGTCTGCATCACCGCCTCTACCGTGCGCTCCATGGCGGGATCATGCGACGAGACGGTGGGCCACGTCGAGGGCATGGTCGCCGGCCAGGCTACAGCCGCACTCCAAAGCGCTGCAGAATGCCTGTCGCGGGATCGCTAGCCCAAGGAGGCTGAGAGCGGGCCAGGTAGAGCACCACCGCCCCCCAGGAGACCTACTCCGCGTCGAGACCGCGCGCTTTGCGTGTCGCGTCGAGGCCGCCGGGGACGAGATCGGTGCCGGCCATCACGCGCTCGTTCCAGGTGATGGACTCGGGTGCCTTGCGCTGCTCGCGCATGGTGATGGTGCCCTCGACGGGGCAGACGAGCTGGCACAAGTTGCAGCCCACGCACTGTTCTTCGTGCACCCAGGGCACGCGCGCGCCGGCCTTGGCGCCCGCGGCGGTGGCGGCGATGTTCGGCACGTTCTTCGGAAACACCACGTGGCCGCGCCTCTTCTTCTCGGTGTCGTCCATGCCGGGGATGTGGATGCATTGGTGCGAACCATCCATGCAGGCGACCACGCAGAGCTGGCAGCCGATGCACGACTTGGGGTCGATGTCGGCGACGACATGGTAGTTCATGTCGAGCTCGCCCCAGTTCTTGTATTGGGGGACGGCCTTGCCCACGAGGTCCATGGCCGAGGCCATGCCCTTGTCGTCGAGGAAGTCGTTGAGACCCTCGATCATGTCTTCGACGATGCGATAGCCGTAGTGCATCACCGCCGTGCAGACCTGCACGCCCGTCGCACCCAGCGCCATGAACTCCGCCGCGTCGCGCCAGTTGCTGATGCCGCCGATGCCGCTGATGGGCTTCGGGAAGACGTGCGCGACCTGTCCGAGCATGTGCAGGGCGATGGGCTTCACCGCCGGACCGCAGTAGCCACCGTTGCTCGAGGCGTCGCCGACCACGGGGTACGGCACCATGCGATCGAGATCGACGCCGACGATGGACTTCACGGTGTTGATCAGGCTGACGGCGTCCGCACCCGCTTCGAGCGCAGCCAGGGCGGGCACGGTGATGTCGCCGACGTTGGGCGTGAGCTTAACGATCACCGGCACCTTGGCGATCTCCATCACCCAGCCGACGATGGTCTTGAGCACCTCGGGCTCTGCGCCCACGGCTGAGCCCATGCCGCGCTCACACATGCCGTGCGGGCAGCCGAAGTTCAGCTCGAGCAGGTCCGCGCCGACGTCCTGCACCTTGTGCACGATCTCGTGCCACTCCGCCTTGGTGTCGACCATGAGCGAGGCGACCACGACGTGCTCTTGGTAGTTCTTCTTCACGTCGGCCATCTCGCGCAGGTTCACCTCGAGCGGGCGATCCGTGATGAGCTCGATGTTGTTCAAGCCCATCATGCGCGTGGAGCCGTAGTTGACGGCGCCGAAGCGGCTGGAGGTGTTGACGATGGGGTTGCCCAGGGTCTTCCAGACCGCGCCACCCCAGCCGGCGTCGAAGGCGCGCTTGATCTGGTCGCCCGTGTTCGTCGGTGGCGCAGAAGCCAACCAGAAGGGATTGGGGCTCTTCACGCCGCAGAAGTCGATGCTCAAATCAGCCATGGTGGGCTCCAAAACTTGCCGAGATTGCAGCAGCCGCGAGCTTGCCGTGTTGGGCCGCGTTCACGACCTCCTTGCCTCCGTTGACGCAGTCGCCGCCGGCGTAGACCTTGGCGTTGCCGGTGCGACACGTGGCCTCATCGACCACGACGCGGCCCTTGTCATCGAGCTGTACGCCCTCGAAGGCGGCGGCGAGACCCGTGAGGCGGCTCTGGCCGACGGCCATCACCACCAGGTCGCACGGGAAGATCTGCTCGCCTTCGGCGTCCATACGCTGGGTGCGCAGGCCCGCCAGCTTGTCTCCATCGCGCACGACGTCGAGGGGGCCGCGGTTCTCGACCAGACGCACGCCATCCTTGCGCGCGGCCACCAGCTCATGGGCGTAGCCCGTCATGACCGACTCGGTCTTGCGGTAGATCATGCGCACGTCGGGCACACCGAGCAGGACGAGCTCGTGGGCGATGTCCACGGCCGTGTTGCCGCCGCCGACCACGAGGGCCGTCCTCACGTCGTCGAAGGTGAGCGTGGGGTCGAGCTTGAGCTGCTCGATCAACGCGGTGGCGCCGACGACGCCCTCACCCAAGAGGCCGAGCAAGCTGTCCGGTCCAAGGCCGATGCCAATGAACACGGCGTCGTAGTCGGTGAGCAACCTCTTGGCCGCCGCGTCGTCGACCTCGACGCCGGTCTTCAGCTCGATGTCGCCGAGGGCCAGGATGAACTCGACCTCCGCCAGGGCGTCCCGAGCGAAGAGCTTGTAGGGCGCGACGCCCGTGACGTTGAGCCCGCCCGGAACGCGACGCTTCTCGAAGAGGGTCACGGAGTGGCCATCCAACGCGAGCTGCCCCGCCGCGGCCAGCGACGCCGGTCCCGCACCGATGCAGGCGATCTTCTTGCCCGTGGCGGGTTTCTTCTTTCGCGAGAGCAGCGCCGGATCCTGGGTCAGCGCCGTCGTGGTGGCGTAGCGCTGCAGCCTCCCGATCTCGATCGGCGGGCGGCCCCAGGTGTTGTAGACGCAGCTGCCCGCGCACAGCACTTCGACCGGACAGACCTGCGCGCAGGAGGCGCCGAGCAGG
>JAACVI010000324.1 GCA_009992505.1 Myxococcales bacterium | reverse complement strand
GCGCCTTGCGAGCGGGGCGCCTCGACGCAGGAAGGCGATCAGTTTATTTCCCGCCGGACGCTAACTCCGGCCGCCGAGCTACATAGGTCGTCGATGTGGGCGACGGATTCGGGATAGCTATGTCAGATCACTACTATCATTCGCACGATCTCGAACGCTTCGGGGAGATCGGGGACCACGCGCCCGAGTTGGCGAAGAAATTCTTCGCCTGGTACGGCGCGGTCTTCGCCGAGGGCGCGCTGACGGCTCGCGAGAAGTCGCTGATCGCGCTGGCCGTCGCCCACGCCGTGCAGTGCCCCTATTGCATCGACGCCTACAGCAAGGGCGCGCTCGAGAAGGGCGCGGACGTCGAGCAGATGACCGAGGCGGTGCACGTCGCGGCGGCGATCCGCGGTGGCGCGTCGCTGGTGCACGGACTCCAGATGAGGAATCGGGCCGACGGCCTGAGCATGTGACGATGGCCCACGACGCTCTCGATGGAACGACACTCGACGCCGGGCTCGCGGACGCGGGCAAGGGCTCGAGCTCCGCGCCCCAAGCTCGGCGCCAGGGTCGAAGCCTGCCCACGCTGGCGGCTCGTCGCGCGCGTCTGGCTTCGGCCGAGGCCCAGCTGACGCTGATGCGAAGCGTGCCCCTGGCGCGCGAGTTTCCCGACGCGCTGAAGGACGCGGGGCTGTGGCCACTGAAGGCGCGAGAGCTCGACATCCTGCAGCTGAACGTGGGCCGCGTGTGCAATCAGACCTGCCACCACTGTCACGTCGACGCCGGACCGGACCGGCGCGAGTCCATGACGCGCGAGACCATGGAGGCGTGCTTGAGGGTGCTCGCGCGCACCGAAGCCTGCGTCGACATCACGGGCGGCGCGCCGGAGCTGAACCCCAACTTTCGCTGGCTCGTCGAGCAGTGTCGCGCGCTCGGGCGGCACGTCATGGATCGCTGCAACCTGACCATTCTCGACACGCCAGCGCACGCGGACTTGCCGGAGTTCTTCGCCGAACACGCGGTCGAGATCGTGTGCTCGCTGCCCCACTACCGCGCGACGAGCACCGACAAGCAGCGCGGCGAGGGTGTGTTCGAGAAGAGCATCCGCGTGCTGCGTCGGCTCAACGCGCTCGGCTACGGTGATGGCAATTCGGGGCTGCGCCTGGTGTTGGTCGCCAATCCGGCGGGCGCGTTCCTGCCGCCACCACAGGCGTGCATGGAGGCCGAGTGGAGGCGTGAGCTCCTGCGTCGTGAGGGCGTGCGCTTCGACGCGCTGCACACGATCACGAACATGCCCATCAGCCGCTACCTGGAGTGGCTCGAGCGCTCGGGCAATCTCGAGGGCTACATGCAGCGCTTGGTGGAGGCCTTCAACCCCGCGGCCGTCGCCGGGGTGATGTGCCGGAACACGCTCTCCGTCGGCTGGGATGGCGCGCTCTTCGACTGCGACTTCAACCAGATGCTCGAGCTGCCCATCGAGGGCCCCGTCCACGTCGACGGCTTCGACCTCGAGACCTGGCGTCGACGGGACATCGTGGTCGATCGCCACTGCTTCGGATGCACGGCGGGCGCCGGTTCGAGCTGCGGCGGCGCGACCGCCTGACACCCCGCATGACCGTGGGCGCGAGGCCTTGTCCCGCGCGCGACCCGCTGCGTACGTCGACGTCCCAACCGCACGCGGCTCGCGCGAGCGCTTCGCCCACGTTCGCATTCATGCTGGCGTGCCTCTGGGTCCCGACCGCACGCGGCTCGAGCGAGCTCGCTTCGGCCAGGTGATGCACGGGGCTTGACCCTTGGCGCCGGGCGTCCAAGTCTGCGTCCTTGCGAAGGCCGCCGAGCGGCTTCGTTGGAGGTGGTTTGGACTTCAGCCTCGATGAGCTTCAGCAAGGGGTCGTGGACGCGGCGCGGGCCTTCGCGCGTGGGCGTTTGGCGTCCGACGCGCCGGCCTGGGACGCAGCACGGAAGGTCCCCGACGCCGTCTGGACGGAGTTGGGCGAGCTCGGGCTGCTGTCCATCTGCGTGTCCGAGGCCGAAGGTGGGGCGGGCCTCGACGCCCTCGCCTTGGTGCTGGTGGTCGAGGAACTGGCGCGCGCCAGCGGCTCGGTCGCGTGGGGCGTGGTGCTCTCGGCCGAGGCAGGAGCACGAGTCGCGCGTGCCGGCGACGCGCGCGCGCTTCAGGCGCTGATGGACGGGACGCGCCTGGCGCAGGCGTGCGAAGAAGCGTCCACGAGCGAAGGCCGCTTGGGCCTGCGTGCCTTGCCGAGCGCGCTCACGCTGACGCCGTCCGCTGACTCCGAAGGCTCGGCCGCGACGAGCCTGAGGCAGGTCGGAGCCGCGGCCGCGCTGGTCGGCCTGGCCGATGCCGCCACGGACGCAGCGCTCGCCTACGCTGGGGATCGGCACCAGTTCGGACGCCCGCTGTCCGCGTTTCAAGCCATTCAGTTCAAGCTCGCGGACGCTCGCACGCGCGTGGCCGCGGCGAGGCTGCTGACGCAGCGCGCGGCGGCGTCCAACTCCTCGGCGAACGCGGCGGCGGCGCTGGCCTTCGCTTCGAGCGTGGCGCCGGACGTCTGCTCGGAGTCACTGCAGGTTCACGGAGGCTACGGCTACACCACCGACTTCCCGGTGGAGCGTCAGCTGCGAGACGCCACGGCCATCGCGCTCGTGGCGGCGTCGCGCGGTCGGACGCGCGCGCAGCTGGCCGACGCGCTGCTGGCCAGCTGACGCGTTTAGCGGTGCCGGCTGGCGCCGCGCTCGAGGACCTCGGCCCGCACGGTCACGACGCCCGCCCGGATCATGTCGAGTTGATCCGCGGCCGCTCGAGACAGATCCAGGATCCGCCCATGGTCGCCGAAGGGTCCGCGGTCGTTCACGCGCACGGTCACCGCGCGTCCGTCGTCGTCACGCACGACGCGCACGATGGTGCCGAAGGGTAGATCGCGGCTGGCGGCGGTGAAGAGACGCGGTTGATAGCGCTCGCCGTTGGCCGTGCGATGGCCCGCGAGGCGGTCGCTGTAGTAGCTCACTCGGCCGTGGAGCACTTCGAGCGGCTCTCGATCGGCGTACTGCGCGTCGAGGCTGTTCGCGCCACCGGAGGGCAGCACCACGGGGCGCGCGCTGGCGGAGGTGCCGCCGCAGCCCAGCGCCATCGAGGCAGCCAGCATCAGCGCCGCGCCCGGGGTCGAGGCGCGCCATCGGCGGCGATGAGTCGTCCTCATGGGGTCTCCCTCTGTCCGTGACCGGGCACGATGAGCATCGTGCGATAGGCGTCGAAGTCGAAGAGATCGCTGTGCGCTTCCGTGTGGCAGTGCAGGCAGATGGACGCCGCCGGCGCGCTGTCGAGGCGCACGCGATCGGGCGCGCCCACGTGCAGGCTGCCCGCTCCGTGGCAGACCTCGCAGCCCACGCCCTTCAGGTTCTCCACGTGCGTGACGTTCGAGCCGCCCGGCTGGCGGTAGCCCGTGACGTGGCAGCCGACGCACTCGAGATCGAACTCTTTGTGCGTCCGCTCCAGGGTGGCGTAGGCCTGACCGTGGGGCGTCGCGCTCCACCAGCTCATCGCGGCGGCGTGACAGGTGCCACAGCGCTCGGAGCCGACGTAGGTCGCGGCGCCCTCGGCAGGCTCGGGCGGGGTGATGTCCGCCCAGACGCGACGATTGGCCTCGCTGACCTGGCGATCGTGGTG
>JAACVI010000237.1 GCA_009992505.1 Myxococcales bacterium | reverse complement strand
GCGCACCCCCGAAACACCGGGCGCCGGGATAGCACGGGCGAGCGCCCGGCGACAGCCGTCAGGCGCAGACGAGGGCGCGACCGGAGCAAAGTTTGACTAAGGCGGCGCGGGCAGCAAAGACTCGGGCGTGCCCTCCCTCCACCGCGTGACGCACGCGAAAGCCGCCGTGAACGCCACCACGCCAGATCACCCGGATGAGCCCCACGCCTTCTCGGGAGACCAGCTCGTCTACGTGCTGTCGGCCCCGCGATCCGGCTCGACTCTGCTGCAGCGCATGCTGGGCAAGCACCCCGAGATCCACACGCACCCCGAGCCCCACTTGATCTCGCCACTGGCGCACCTCGGCTACCACGCCACGGTCGACAAGGCGCCCTTCGATCACATCAACGCGGCCGAGGCCCAGCGCGCCTTCGTCGACTCCTTGCCGCGCGGCGAAGCCGACTACCTCGACGCGCTGCGCGCCTACGCGAACACGCTCTACGGTCGCGCCCTCGCGCCCACGGGCAAGACGCGCTTCCTCGACAAGACGCCGGCCAACGCCCTCGCCCTTCCCTTCCTGTCCAAGCTCTATCCGGACGCGCGCTACGTGGTGCTCACCCGTCATCCGCTGGCCATCTTCAGCTCCTTCGCCGACAGCTTCTTCGAGGGCGACTGGCAAGCCGCCCACGACTTCAACCCGATCGTGGAGCGCTACGTCTCCGCCCTCGGTCGCTTCCTGCGCGAACGGCCCGTGCCGCTTCACCACGTGCGCTACGAGGAGCTGGTGGCCGCGCCGGAGCTCGGCCTGGAGCACATCTTCGCCTTCCTCGGGCTCGAGAACGCCGAGCAGGCCGCCGACTACGGTCAGGGCGAAGCCGCCAAGGCCGGCATGGGCGATCCCATCGGCGTCCAGCGACACCAGCGTCCGGTCACCGACTCGGTGGCCAAGTGGGCGAGCGCGCTGGTCCACGACGAGCGCAAGCTCGCGCTCGCGCAGCGCATGCTGGCCGGCTGCAGCAAGCAAGACCTCGCCGCCTGGGGCTTCGACCAGGACAGCCTGTGGGCGCCGCTCGAGGGCGCCAAAGGGGAGCCGCCCAAGCGCGTGGTGAACAGCTACACGCTCAAGCGTCGCCTGCTCTTGGCGCTCAAGAAGGACGTCGACACGCGCTGGCATGGCCGCCTGCTGAGGCGGGTCAAGTACTACTGCGACGTGATCCTGCGCGACTGATCCGGACCGCGCGACGGCAAGCGTCGCCTCACGGGATGGCGCAGGCGTAGACCTCGACGAAGCCAGCACCCACGGCGTGGCCCGCGGCTGCCCATGCGCGCTCGCGATGCTGCGCCAGGAAGACCAGAGGCACGTCGCGCGAGAGGCTCTCGAGCAAGGAGCGCCCGGCGTCGTCCAGGGGTTGGGCCTGGGCGTAGACTTCGTGCGCGTCCGGCGCGGGTTCGAGGCGCACGTCGAAGAGCCAGACGCTCTTGCCGCCCGCGAGCCAGCCCGAGAGCGTCTCCACGGCCAGTGAACAGACGCGAGGCGGCGCCTCGGGATCTTCGATCACGAAGCCCTCGACCCCATCGGCGTGCACGTAGTCCACGTGGATCCCGTCGGCGCGCGCTCTGGACTTGCGATCGACCAAGAGCTCGAAGCCGTCGAGCGAGAGCGACGTGTCCCCTGGGCGGAGCGCGTCCGCGAAGAGCTCGTGGCGGTGCTGCTTGTCGACCACCAAGCGCAGGGCGCCATGCCCCGACGCTGTCAGGCGCGTCTGGGCTTGCCGACGCGCCTCGGCCGTGAAGTGCACCTGGGGCGCGGCGACGTCCTCCTCCGGGGAAGAGGCGTCGGCGCGCTCATGGCAGTCGTCGCAGCCCTCGCTCACGCGCTCGCGAGCTGACGCAGCACGTACTGCAGGATGCCGCCGTGCACGTAGTACTCGACCTCCTGAGGCGTATCGAGACGCGCGATGGCGGTGAAGCTCTTGTCGCCCGCGCGCACGGTCATCTGCTTCTGGGGCGAGAGACCGTCCGCGATGCCGATCACACTGAAGACCTCTTCGCCCGTCAGGCCGAGGCTCTTGGCGGACTCGCCCGGCGCGAACTCGAGCGGGAGCACGCCCATGCCGATCAGATTGCTGCGATGGATGCGCTCGTAGCTCTCCGCGATCACGACCTTCACGCCCAGGAGCAGCGTACCCTTGGCGGCCCAGTCGCGCGACGAGCCCGTGCCGTAGAGCTTGCCAGCGATGACCATCAGCGGCGTGCCCTCCTTGGCGTACTTCACCGAGGCGTCGAAGATGCTCATGCCTTCGCCGTCGGGCAGATGGCGGGTGACGCCACCCTCGGTGCCGGGCGCGATCAGGTTGCGCAGACGCACGTTGGCGAAGGTGCCGCGCATCATCACCTCGTGGTTGCCGCGCCGACTCCCGAAGGAGTTGAAGTCGCGCTCCGAGACGCCGTGCTCACGCAGATAGGCGGCCGCCGGGCCGTCCTTGGCGATGCTGCCAGCGGGCGAGATGTGGTCGGTCGTGACCATGTCCCCGAGCAGGCAGAGCAGGCGCGCGCCCTCGATGTCACCGGGCATGGGCGGCTTGCCCGGCTCGACTCCGTCGAAGAAGGGCGGGTTGCGGATGTAGGTGGAGTCGTCCTGCCAGTCGAAGGTGCTGCCTTCCGGCGCCTTTACTTCACGCCACTCAGCCGTGCCGTCGAGCACGTGTCCATAGCGCTCCTGGAACTGCTCACGCCTGACCGCGCCCCGGATGGCCTCGGTGACCTCCATGTTGCTGGGCCAGATGTCGGCGAGCATCACGTCCGCGCCCTTGGCGTCCTTGCCGATCGCCTCCGAGGCGAAGTCGATGTTCAAGGTGCCGGCCAGGGCGTAGGCGACCACCAGAGGAGGCGACGCCAGGTAGTTGCCGCGGGTCAGGGGGCTGACGCGACCTTCGAAGTTGCGGTTGCCGCTGAGGACCGCCGTGACGTTCAGATCGGCGTCGACGATCGCCGTCGTGATCTCCGGGTCGAGGGGTCCCGAGTTGCCAATGCAGGTGGTGCAGCCGTAGCCGACCACGTTGAAGCCGAGGGCCTCGAGGTCGCCCATCAGCCCGGCCTGGTTCAGGTAGTCGGTGACGACCTGCGAACCGGGCGCGAGGCTCGTCTTCACCCAGGGCTTCACGTCCAGACCGCGCGCACGCGCCTTCTTGGCCACGAGGCCCGCGGCCATGAGCACCGCCGGGTTCGAGGTGTTGGTGCAGCTCGTGATGGCGGCGATCACCACCGCGCCGTCTTCGAGCACGAATTGGTCGTCGCCACTCGTAACGTCAGCGCGGGCGTGCCCATTCGGATAGGTGGCGCGGAACTCGCTCAAGCTCTCCAGCCAGGCGCCCTTGGCGTCGGTCAGGGAGATGCGATCCTGGGGCCGTTTGGGCCCGGCGATCGACGGCACGACGCGGGTCAGATCCAGCGAAAGCGTGTCGGTGAAGCGCGGCGTCGGCGCGTCCGCCGTGTGGAAGAGCCCCTGCTTGCGCAGGTAGGCCTCGACCAGCTCCACGTCGGCCTCGTCCCGGCCCGTGAAGCGCATGTAGGAGAGCGTCTCGCCGTCGACGGGGAAGAAGCCCATCGTGGCGCCATACTCGGGCGCCATGTTGGCGATCGTGGCGCGATCGGGCAGGGAGAGCTGCGCCATGCCGTCGCCGAAGAACTCGACGAACTTCCCGACCACACCCTTGGCGCGCAGCATCTGCACCACCGTGAGCACGAGATCCGTGGCGGTGGCGCCTTCGGGCAGCTGACCTCGGAGTTCGAAGCCCACGACCTGAGGCAGGAGCATGGTCACAGGCTGGCCCAGCATGGCCGCCTCGGCCTCGATTCCACCGACGCCCCAGCCCAGCACTCCCAGACCATTGATCATGGTCGTATGGGAATCGGTTCCCACGAGCGAGTCGGGATAGGCCAAGGTGTGTCCATCGTCGTCTCGCGTGAACACGACGTCGGCGAGGTACTCCAAGTTTACTTGGTGGACGATGCCCGTCCCGGGGGGCACCACGCGCATGTTCTCGAACGCGTTTTGTCCCCATTTCAGAAATTGGTAGCGCTCTCGATTTCGCTCGAACTCGCGGGCCACATTTTGAGCGAACGCATCCTTGGTTCCGTAATGATCCACCTGAACCGAGTGATCGATGACCAAATCCACCGGCTGGAGTGGGTTGATGCGTGAGGGATCACCGCCCATGCGTCGGAACGCCTCCCGCATCGCCGCCAGGTCGACCACGGCCGGCACGCCCGTGAAGTCCTGAAGGAGCACGCGCGCGGGGCGGTAGGCGATCTCCGTGGAGGCCTTCTCGGCGGGGTCCCAGCTCGCCACGGCCTCGATATCCGATCGCGTAACGGTCTTGCCGTCCTCGTTCCGGAGCAGGTTCTCGAGCAGGATCCGAATCGAGAAAGGCAGCGTCGCGACGTCGCCGACACCGGCCTCGCTGAGTGCGCCGAGGCGATAGAGATCGATCGAGCGTCCGCCGACCTTCAAGGTCTCGCGGGCACCGAAGCTGTTGGATGTGTGAGTCATGCGGCGCGTTTACCACGGGCCCGTCACCTCCACCATACTCAGCGTGTGGAAGTGCACGAACCCGGTGGCCACCGGCCCGAACCTCTCGCCTCGGGACCACCCTCTCGATCGCCTTTCCGCTGCGTCGGGAGCAGGCGCGACCAGGGGGCCAGCGGTTGCGCCTGAGTCGCATCTGCGATAGACCACCCCCATCTCTGCGTGGAGAATCAATCTCCACATCCAACTCCCCCCCCCGAGAGGCAATCATCCCATGGCCAAGACCCGTAAGACGACGAAGAGCACCGCCAAGCCCAAGAACCGACGCGGCAGCCCCGAAGCGATCGAAAAGCGAAAGGCCGCTCGTCGGCTGAACACGCTCCTCGATGGTGGAACCAAGGGTGCAAGCAAGCTCGATGGCCGCACTGAGAAGCGCCGTCAGCGCCTGATCAAGGAGCTGAAGGACGGCAAGGGCGGCAAGGGCCTCAAGTCGATGGAGATCCTGACGAAGGTCGACGATCTCATGCAGTTGGGCGAGACCGCGTCATCGCTGAAGCGCGCAGGCGTGAAGGCGCGACGCGCGAACGCCACCCCGGAGATCGTGGCCGAGGCCGAGCGCGTTCAGTCGG
>JAACVI010000236.1 GCA_009992505.1 Myxococcales bacterium | reverse complement strand
CGCCCCGACGACATCATCGGGCGCTACGGCGGCGAGGAATTCGCCGTGCTCTTGCCCGAGACGCCGCTCGATGGCTCCGCCGCCATCGCCGAGGAGCTGCGCGCCATGATCGCGGCCCACCGCTTCGAGTTCGAGAAGGAAGTGATCGACGTCAGCGTCTCCATCGGCTGCGCGCAGCTCGCGGACGACTTCGACGTGGCTCGCTTCATCAAGCTGGCGGACGAGAACCTCTACCGCGCCAAGCGCGGCGGTCGGAACCAAGTCGTCTCCTGATACGGGCTCTGGGCAGAGGCCCTGCCCGGAAGAGACGCCGCGTGGGTCCGGCTCGGCGAGTCGCGGGACGCCTCAGAAGTCGCGCCTGATACGCAGCAGCTCGCCCAAGGAGTGGGTCGCACGCAGGGGATCGAGCTCGCGCTCGAAGAGCAGATGGTCGTCGCGCAGGGCGCCCGCGTGATAGGCGGCCTCGGCCTGAGCCCAGGCGACGTCTGCATTCGCGTCCAGCAGTAGGCCGCTCGGCGACTCGGGAGGATTGGGCGCGGGCAGTGGCGTCCCGCCCTTGAGCGCGACCCGGAGCGCGCCGACGGCGGCGACCTCTTCGCCCGAGGCGGCCTCGAGCAAGAGGTCGAGCAGGTGCAGGTAGGGTCCGGGCTCCGGATCCCCCTGAGCGCCGAGCGCGACGAGCTCGGCGACTCGAAGCGGGGTCGTCTCGCGACGTGCCCAGGCCTCCCGAGGCGCGCGCGAAGCGAGCCGGCTCGCGGCCTCGAAGCCCTCCTCCCGTTGGCCGAGGAGCGCGGCGATCTTCAGCGCTTCCCAGGCGCACCAGGACAAGGGTGGGACGCACGACGCGGCGCGCAAGTAGCTCGCCGTCGCGTCCTCGGGGCGCCCCAAGCGACGCAGTGCGTGCGCCACCGTGGCATGGGCGCTGGCCACGTCGGGCTCGATCTGGGCGTGGCGTTGTCCCTGGAGCAGGTAGCTGTCGAGGGTGAACTCCTGATCGAAATCGGGCGCGGTCCAGTCGGCCACGCACTTCTCGCAGAAGCCGTCGAAGGTGCGATAGACCAGGCGCTGCTCCCCGGACTCCTCGTCGTAGTCGACGATGGGCCAGGTGTCCGAGACCGGCCCCGCACTGCGATCGAAGGCGAGCAGGCTGCCCTCGAGGGTGCGATGGAAGGGCAAGAGCAGCTCGGGGTCGAGGAAGTCCGCGTCCACGCGTCCGGCGATCTCGCGCACCGCGGCCTCGATCGTGCCTGGGCCGGAGCCCGCGGGCAGGAGCGTCCCCGCCGGGGTGAGCCCGCCGTTGAAGTGATTGAGCGCCAGGCGTAGGTCGGCCGGGATCGGCATGCCGATCTGATGCTCGAGTTGAACCACCTCCTCGGCACGCGCGGGACGTTCGAGCGCGACGCCTGCCGCGTCCCGGTGGGTCTCGAGCCAGTGGATGAATCGTCCGACGCCTCGATGCATCCCGTTACCTCCAAGCCTCCCGGACGTGGTTCTACCGCGCAGAGGGGTTCGACGTCGAGCGGCGCTTTTGTAGCCGGGGCGCGGAAGGGGCACTACCATCGCCTTCATGCGTCGATGGCTGGCCAGTCTCACGATCTGCGGCCTGTTGGGTCCCGGCTCGGCGAGCGCCCAGGGCGCGATCTCCGCGGCGGTCGAGGCCCAGCTCAGCGCAGGCGTGGAGACCCCTCACCTGCTGGCGCTGCGACGCGACGAAGAGCGGCTCTTCGGCACGGGCGCGGACACGACGGGCGATGTCGGTCCTGGATTGCGCATCGGCACCCTGCCCTCCGCGGCGACGAGCGACGTGCCCGATGCGGACGGTCCGGCGGCGGGAGGCGACCGCGACCTGAGCTGGCTGGCGGGCATGGAGCTGCCTGACCTGCCCCTGCGCTGGGACGAGCGCGTGGTGCGCTACCTCGAGTACTTCCGCGAGGACGGCCGCGGGCACGAGCTGATGGCCGCGTGGCTGAGGCGCTCGAGTCGCTACGGGGCGCTCATCGATCACAGCCTCGAGCAGGCTCATCTGCCGCGCGACCTGCGCTGCGTGGCCATGGCCGAGAGCGGCTTCGACCCCACGGTGCGCTCGAGCGCGGGGGCCGCGGGCATGTGGCAGTTCGTCACGCGCACGGGCCAGGAGTACGGGCTGGCGCAGGATCATTGGTCCGACGCGCGCATGGATCCCGAAGACTCCACGGCCGCCGCGGCGCGCTATCTGGGCCAGCTCCATCGCCGCTTCGGCACCTGGGAGTTGGCCCTCGCCGCCTACAACATGGGCTACGGCGCGCTGCTGCGCGCGATCCGGAAGTACAACACCAACGACTACTGGGCGCTCGCCCACCTCGAGGCGGGGCTGCCCTTCGAGACCACCCTCTACGTCGCCAAGATCCTCGCCTGCGCTGTGGTGATGCGAAACCCGGAGCGCTTCGGCTTCGGCGACCTGACGCGGGATCCGCCGCTGGATCTGGTGCGTGTCTCCGTGCCGGGCGGTCTGCCCATGTCGCTGCTGGCCCGGGCCGCGCAGCTGCCCGCGGACGAGCTGGCGGCGCTGAACCCAGCCCTCCTTCGCGGACGCACGCCGCCGCGCACGAGCTCCTGGCCGCTGCGGCTGCCCCGCGAGCGGGCCGAGTCCTTCGCCAACCGCTTGCGCCAGCTCCAGCCTCGTCATCCCGCCAACCGCGCCTACGCGCTGCGCTTCGGCGAGTCGCTGTCGATGGTGGCGCGACGCTTCCGCACCACCTCCCGCGCGCTGACCACGCTGAACGAGCTCGGCGAAGACGAGTCGCTCCAGGCGGGCTTCGCGTTGCTGGTCCCCGACGTGACGCCGCGCCCCGACGAGGCGCCCGCGGAGCGGCCCGTGGTGGGCGTGCCGCCCGGCGACTTCCACTACCCGGGCATGCGGCGCGTGTTCTATCGAGCGACGGGCAGCGAGAGCGTCACGGACATCGCGCGCTTCTTCGGAATCGCGTCCGACGACCTCGTGCGCTGGAACCGGCTCGATCCCCAGGCGCGGCTGACGAGTGGCCTGATGCTCCAGCTCTTCGTCGCCCCCGACTTCGATCTCTCGCGCGCCGTCGTGCTCGGTGCCGACGACGTCCGCGTGCTCACGGTGGGCAGCGAGGAGTTCTTCGAGTGGCAGGAGCGCCAGCAAGGTCGCGTGCGCTTCCGCTACGTAGTCGCGCCCGGCGACACGCTCTCGTCCATCGGTCATCGCTTCGACATCGGTTCGGGATCCCTGGCGCGCATCAACCGCTTCTCGCGTCGTCGCACGCTGCAGCCCGGCGAGGAGATCCTGGTCTACGCCGACCGGGAGCGGGTGCCCGCGAGCTACCTGCCCGCCTCCGAAGGCGACACCCCCACGGACACCGATGGCGCCCACTCGGGAGCGGCCTCGGATGCGGCCGAGGATGACGACGCGAGCGCGGCGCCCTCCGATGACGCGACGCCGGAGACGCCCGCCAGCGTGGACGACGCAGACGACGCTGCTGCGGACGACGACACGAGCGCGGACGATTCGGACGACGATGCGGAGGCCGCCAGCGCCGGGGTGGGGGACGCGGAGGACCCGGCCGCGCCAGACGCTGCCCACGCGAACCCGGCGCCCTAGCTAGAGCGTGAGGCACATTGGACCGAAGGAGGAGCTCGCGTCGCGAGTGGTTCGAACTCTGTTCCGATTGCTCGAAGACAGGGTCAATCCCCTGTCGAGAGCGA
>JAACVI010000235.1 GCA_009992505.1 Myxococcales bacterium | reverse complement strand
CAACCTCGTCGAGACCCTGTGCAGCGCCTATCACAGCCGCATCAAGTACCCATGGCAGAAGAAGGAAGAGGAGGAGGAGGAGGAGGAGGAGGAGGAGGCCGCGCGGACCAACGAAGAGCCGGCGCGCGAAGCCGTCGAGGACCAAACTATCGACGACGACCAAACTGTCGACGAGGACCAAGCCGTCGACGACCAAACTATCGACGACGACCAAGCCGACGAGGACCGAATCGAGACGGTGGCCGAGGTGCTGGCGGAGCTGGAGGCGCGCGCTGGCACCTCCACGCAGATCGTAGCGGACGCGACGTTGGCCTCTCTCGGCGCGGACTTGGACGCGGAGGATGACGGCGCCCTGGAAGACGAGGCGTCGGTCGCGGAGCTCGACCCCGCCGCCGAGGGCGAGCTTCCAGCCGGCTCCCTCGCGGAGGCCCTCGCCAGCGCCGCACCGCCCCCCAAGGAGACGCCTGAATGAGCCAAGCGGAGAGGAGCTTCCTGAAGGCCGCCTTCCACGGCGTGATCGCCGAGGAGCTCTTGGCCCACTTCCCCAAGCTTCCTCCGGAGCAGGCCCCGGAGGTCGAGCGCCTGCTCGCCGTGCTGACCGACCTGGGTCGCGCCGGACAGCAGCCAGAGCCGACCGTGGACGGAGAGCTGCCCGAGGGGTGGCTCGACGCGGTGGCCCAGGCCGGCCTCTTCGGCACCATGATCCCCAAGGAGTACGGAGGCCTCGGCCTGGGTCGGCTCGCGGACGCGCGCATCCACGAAGCCCTCGGCAGGCTCGACCCCGCCCTGGCCATCACCGTCGGCGCGCACTCGGGGCTGGCCACCACGGCGCTGATGCGCGCCGGCACGAAGGCACAGCAGAGCCGCCTGCTTCCGTCCATGGCGCGCGGCGACCGGTTGGCGGCCTTCGCCTTGACCGAGCCCGGCATGGGCAGCGACGCAGCCGCCACGGAGACGCACGCCGAGCTCGCCACGGATGGCGGCGGCTACGTGCTCCACGGTCACAAACTCTGGGTCACGAACGGCGGCCGGGCAGAGCTCGTGGTCGTCTTCGCGCGCACCACGCCGGCCGACCGTGATCGCAAGCCCGCGCTCACAGCCTTCCTGGTCGAGCCCGCTCCAGGTGTGCAGGTGGGCCCGGAGATCGCCAAGGTGGGCGTGCGCGGCGCCTCCACCACCTCGCTCCGACTCGACCACGCGCGCGTGCCGGCGGATGCGCTCCTCGGCGCTCTGGGCCGGGGCTTCATGATCGCCGTGGAGGCGCTCAACGAGGGCCGCATCCAGGTCGCGGCCCGCTGCCTGGGCGTGGCCCGACGCGCCCTCGAGCGGGCCACGGAGCGTGCGCTCTCACGACACGCCTTCGGTCGGCCGCTGGCGGGCTTCCAGATGGTCCAGGAGCGCCTGGCCGACCAGGCGGCTCAGGTCTACGCGCTCCAGTGCATGTGCACGCTGACCGCCGGCCTGGCCGACTCCGGCATGCCCGACTACTCGCTGGAGAGCGCCGCTTGCAAAGTCTTCGGCTCGGAGACGGCGCTGGCGGTGACGGACTCGGCGCTGCGCATCGCGGGCGGCGTGGGCTACATCGAGGGAATGGGCTGGGAGCGCGCCGTTCGGGACGCACGCGCCGACCTGCTGCTCGAAGGCACGAACGAGGTCATGCGCGCCTTCATCGCCCTCTCGGGCATGCGCAGCCCCGGCGCCCAGATGGTGGCCGTGGAGCGCGCCATGCGTGAGCCCATCAAGGGCTTCGGCGTGCTGAGCGACTTCGCCCTCTCTCGTGCGCGATCCGTGCTCGGGCGCGAGCGCCTCTCCGTGGCCCATCCGCTCTTGAAGCGCGAAGCGGTGCACCTGGAAGAAGCCATCGGCGGCCTGGGCACGGCGGCCGACAGGCTCCTGCGACGCTACGGTCCAGACATCGCCGAGGAGCAGATGATCCTCGGACGCATCGCCGACGCCGCCATCCAGATCTGGGCTCTGGCGGCGACCCTCTCGCGCACGACCGCGGCCCTCGTGCAAAGTGGAGAAGGCGGCGCCGCGCGCGAGCTCGCCCTGGCGGGGAGCTTCGGGGAGCTGGCCCATCGCCGCATCCAGCGTGCGCTCGGCGAGCTCGATGACGAGGCCGACGATCTGCGCGTGCACGTGGCGGACGAGCTCTGCCAGGCGGGCGGGCGACTGCCTTCGTTGCCATGACCCGCGCGCTCGGGGCATGTGGCTTGGGCATGCGCGTCGCCGTAGCCTGCGGGCTGCTGCTGACGCTGGGCTGTGACGAGCTGGGCAACCCATCCACCGGCGTGGTGTTCGACGACCACGGCGTGCAGCTACGCAGCCAGATGCGCACCGCACCCGCCGAAGCCGCGGAGAATCTGACCGCCGGCCTGCCGCAGGATGCGCTGGACTACGCGGACGACCAGGCCCCCATTGGCGGCTATGTCGCCCTGGTGCGCGTGGACATCACGGGCTTGCCCGAGCAGCCCGGCTCCGACTTCTTGCTCGAGACCGTCTTCGCCCTCGGGAACGGTCAGCGCGTGGCGCGACGCTGGACCGCCGACGGTGGCAGCTCGACCCACCTCGCCCTCTTCGCCCTCCCCGACCGTCCGCTCCAGCTGGTCACGCACCTGCCCAAGCTCTGAGCCCAACTAGCCTTCGGCGTCGTCCGGCGTGGTGCCGGCGGAAGACTCCGCGTTCGCCTTGGCGTCCAGCACGGACCGCGCTTCGGCAGCGGCCTTGTCCGCCGCGGCCTCCTTGGCCGCCGCGCGCCGCGCTTCCATCGCCGCGACGAAGGGCTCCGACACATCGGGATCGAACTGGCTGCCCGCACAGCGACGAATCTCTCCGGCCGAGACCTCATGGGGCAAGGCCTTGCGGTAGGCGCGGTCGCTGGTCATGGCGTCGTAGGTGTCCGCCACGCTGATGATGCGCGCGAAGAGCGGGATCTCCTGGCCCTTCATGCCTCGCGGATAGCCTTCGCCGTCCCAGCGCTCGTGGTGCATGTAGACGCCCGGCATCAGCGGATGCAGGAAGGTGATGGGCTCGAGGATGTCCTTGCCGTGGCGCGGGTGCTGCTTGAAGATCTCGTACTCTTCTTGCGAGAGCTTGCCCGGCTTGTTCAGGTTCATCACGCAGCCGATCTTGCCGATGTCGTGCATCAGCGCCGACTGGCGGACGATCTCGACGTCCGCGTCCGAGAGCCCGAGCTTGATGGCGAGGATCTCGGCGTAGGCCGCGACGCGCTCCGAGTGACCCGCCGTGTAGCGGTCCATCTTGTCGATGGCGCTGGCGAGACCGCGAATGGTCTGACGGAAGCTGGCCTCGAGATCCTCGTACAGCTGCGCGTTCTCGAGAGATGCAGCGGCGCGGTTGGACACAATCGAGAGCAGCTTGCGCTGCCCCTCGTCGAAGCGATGGGAGCGCGAGAAGGAGAGCGCGACCAGGTATCCCTTCACCTCGCCGCGAATGCGCAGCGAAGTGACCAACATGGACTCGGGCTCGAGATCCCCCTCAGCGTTCACCAGGTAGGGCAAGCAGCGCGGCCCGTGCACGCGCAGCGGACGCTCCACGGCGAAGTGCGCGCCGATGGCGTCCAACGAGACACGCCCGAAGTCCCCATCGGCGCGAAACTCCGGGTTCCTGGCGCGCGCGCGCTCGAAGAAGCCGCCGCGTCCATCGGCCAGCAGCACCAGCGTCATGTCGGCGC
>JAACVI010000234.1 GCA_009992505.1 Myxococcales bacterium | reverse complement strand
ACGATCAGCTCCACATCGACATCGCGTTGCCGAGACGCTCGTCGTAGCGGTCATCGCCGCCTACGTTTCGATCGTGCGCCCGCGCGCCCGCGCGCCCGCGCGCTTCGGCGCCAATCACGCGATAGATGGACACATCTTCAGGCCGAGGATGGTGGAGGCCATGATCAGCGCCACCACCATCACGCCGACCATCGTGGGCAGCTTGATGAAGTGGTAGTTGATGACGCCAAAGGCCGCCGTCAGCGACAACAACACCGCGATGATCTGAAAGATCGTCATCTCGGCCTTCGAGGCTCGGACGCGCCATCGATCGACGGGGTCTGCTGCGACTCGTTCACGGGCAGAGCCTATCGCATGCCCCCCACCCCGCGGCTAGAGCATGAGGCACTTTGTCTGCAAGGCGATCTCGCGCCGGGAGCGGACCGCTCCCTGCCCCGCTCGCTCTCGACAGGGGATTGACCCTGTCTTCGAGCAATCGGAACAGAGTTCGAACCACTCGCGACGCGAGCTCCTCCTTCCGTCCAATGTGCCTCACGCTCTAGTGCGCGCGAGGCGCGAGCGTGAGCTCGCGAGCACACGCGGTCACCGCCACGTTGCGATGCTTGCCGCGGTTGATCTCGCAACGGCGGAATCGCCAGGCGAACCGCCGCGAGCCGGTAGTGGAGGTCCAGGCGGAAGCGACCGTCGTTCACCTCGGCGCGCAGGTCGCGGTGGGTCGCGGCCACGACGCGCACATCGACCTCGATCTCGTCGCGGCCGCCCACGCGACGGAAGCGACGCCGCTCCAGCGCGCCCAGCAGGTTCGGTGTCAGCTCGGGAGGCAGCTCGCCTATCTCGTCGAGGAAGAGCGTGCCGCCGTCGGCGCGTTCGAAGGCGCCCTTGTGTTGCCGGTCGGCTCCGGTGAAGGCGCCGCGCTCATGGCCGAAGAGTTCAGAGGCCACGAGGTTCGGCGACAGGGAGGCGCAGTCGACGGTCACGAAGGGCTTGCCCGTGCGTGGACCGAGGTCGTGCAGGAGCCGCGCGATGAGCTCCTTCCCCGTCCCGCTCTCGCCGCCATCAGCACGCCGACGTGGGTGATGGCGGCGCGACGCACCTGCGCCATCAGTCGCCGCATGGCGTGGCTGCGACCGAGGAGGAGCCCGAGCCTGTCCTCCGAGTGGAGGGCGACCTCGCCGGTGGCACCCGCAGAGACCCGAAGCAGATCCCGGCCCAGCCGCAATACGCTCCCCGGCGGAACCATGGCGCGCTCGATGCGGGCGTCGCCGAGGCAGACGCCATTGGTGGATCCAGGATCGCTCACCCAGATGCCGTCGGGTCGCGCCTCGATCTCCAAGTGGTGGTGCGAGACGCTCTCGTCCGTCAGCAGGAGGTCGTTTCCCGGCGCCGTGCCGACGCTGACCGTCTCACCGCCCGCGCGCTTTCCCCGCTCGTCGCCCTCGCTGGCCTCGGCGCTCAGGGTCTTCACCGAGAGGGTCGCGACACCCATGTCGATGGGCTCGGTGTGCTTGACGGGCACGGG
Source organism: Myxococcales bacterium (assembly GCA_009992505.1). Classification (GTDB taxonomy): domain Bacteria; phylum Myxococcota_A; class Polyangia; order Polyangiales; family Houyiibacteriaceae; genus JAADHO01. The sequence goes on along the minus strand of JAACVI010000234.1, from coordinate 4,773 downwards.
CGCACCGTACCACAACGGCCTGAATGGTGAACGCCGAAGCCGATGAACCCCCCGCTGCCCCTCGAGGCCTGTCCTTCCGCCTGAAGCTGGCGCTGGCGTGCGCGACACTGGCGACGCTACCCGTGCTCGGCGTGGGGCTCGCAGTGCTCGACGTGAACCGGCGCGCCATCGAGGATTCCAGCCGCGAGCTCTTGCTCGCGCTCGCGGATGACCTCGGCCGCGAGCTGGAGTCGGAATTGGATCGGGCGGAGGACGCCCTCGACGCCGTCGGCTCGACGCTCACGGATCCGCGCATCGCCGAAGACGCTGCCTTGCTGCAGGCGCTTACTCTGTTGGGCTCGTCGTCCGCCCTGGACCACGCAGCCATCTACGACCGCGACGGTGCATTGATCGACACGCTGCGGCAGGAGGGGACCAACACGCCTGAACCGCCGGCCGAGCTGAACGAGCGCCTGCGCACGGAGGCGGCGGCGTCCAATCACGCCACGGGCGACGCATCCGTGGACCGCTTCGGGACGCGCGTGCTCGTGGCTCTTCCACTGAGGGCGCCGGACGGCTCCGTGACCGGCTTCGTGGTGAGTCGCGTAGCCCTGCACGACCTCCAGACTCGGCTGGTGCGCCTGGACGAGCTTCGCCTCGGCGGACGCCCGAACGGCCTCTTCGTGGTCGACGGGGAACAGCGCGTGGTGGCCCACGCGGATCCGGAGCAGCTCGGACAAGACGCCTCGGAGCGCGGGCTGCTCGCGGGTATCCCGACCGGAGACGCCATGACCCACGTCGACCAGTCCGGCCTCTACCTCGACTCAAACGGAACCCGCGTCCTGGGCTCGTTGGTCGGCATGAGCCGCCTTCCTTGGGCGGTGGTGGTGCAGATCCCGGAGGACGTCGCCTTCGTCTCGCTCGCACGCACACGCCACATCGTGGCGGCCACGGTCGCCGGCGCCGGACTGCTCGCGCTGCTGCTCGCCCTTCTGCTCGCGCGACAGCTCGCGCAGCCCATCGCCACCCTCTCTCGCTTCGCCAAGCAGCTCGGGGAGCGCCGCTTCGACCAACGCGTGACGCTCAACCGACGGGACGAGCTCGGCCTGCTGGGCGACACGCTGAACTCGGCAGCGGCGGATCTGGCGGCGAGCGAGGAGCGCATCCGGCGCGAGGAGGCCATCCGCGGCGACCTCGGTCGCTACCTGCCCGCGGAGGTGGTGGAGCGCGTCGTGTCGCGCGAGCAGGACATGCACCTCGGTGGCCAGAAGCAGATCGTCACCGTGCTCTTCGCCGACGTCGTGGCCTTCACGCCGCTGACCGAAGCGCTGCCCGCCGAGGACGTGGTGACGATCCTCAACGAGCTCTTCACGCTGCTGACGGAGATCGTCTTCCGCCACGGAGGCGTGGTGGACAAGTTCATCGGCGACTGCGTGATGGCGCTCTTCGGCGTACCCGAACCCCGCGACGGCGACGCCGAGCGCGCGCTCGCCGCCGCCGAGGACATGCTGCGCTTCCTCGACGCGAGCAACGCCGGCTTCGAAGAGCGCTTCGGTGTGAGAATCGAGATCGCCATCGGCGTGCACACTGGTCCCGCCATCGTCGGCAACGTCGGCTCCGAGCGACGCATGGCCTACACGGCCATCGGCGACACGGTGAACGTCGCGGCCCGGCTCGAGGCGTTGGCACGTCCCCACCAGATCCTGACCACGCGCGCGACGGTCGAGGCCGGCGGCGAAGGATTCGACACCGTCGAGCGTGGCCCACGCAACATGGTCGGTCGGCAGGAGGCCATCGAGGTCTTCGAGGTGTATGTTGGATGAGTGACGACGACATCTTGCCGGGCGAGGATCTGCGACCTGGAGACAAGGTCGCCGGTCGCTACCGCATCGAGAGCCTGCTGGGCGAGGGAGGCATGGGGCTGGTCTATCGCGCCGTGCAGCTCGGCCTCGAGCGCGAGGTCGCGCTCAAGGTGATCCGTCCGCAGACGATGCTCGGCGCCCAGGCCCTCGCGCGCTTCGAACGCGAAGCCCGCGCAGCGTCGCTCTTGAAGCACCCCGGGGCGGTCGAGATCTACGACTACGGAGAAGACCGGGGCATGGCGTTTCTGGCCATGCAGCTCGTGGAGGGACGCAGCCTCGGGGACCTCATCGCTCAAGAGTCACCACTGCCTGTCGAGACCTGCGTGCGCATCGCCTCCGACATCGCCGATGTCCTGGTGGCCGCCGAGGCGATCGGGTTGGTCCACCGGGATCTGAAGCCCGACAACGTCTTGCTCGAGCGCAGCGCGGAAGGCGCCGAACGCGTGGTCGTAGTCGACTTCGGGCTGGCCTTCGTGGCCCATCGACCGGGCGTCGATCGCATGACGCGCGAAGGCATCGTAACGGGCACGCCTGACTACATGTCTCCCGAGCAGGTTCGTGGCGTCGCGCTCGACTCGCGCACGGACGTCTACGCCTTGGGCTGCATCCTCTTCGAGATGCTCACGTGCAATCCGCCCTTCGAGGGCGACACCGTCACCTTGCTCGCGCGCCACCTCTTCATGGCGCCACCCAAGGTGGACGAGTGCAGGGACGGGCCGCCCGCTCCGCGCGCGCTGAGCCGCCTTTTGGACCGCATGCTCCAGAAGGAGGTCGACGTACGCCCACGTGCCTACGAGGTGCGGGAGGCGCTCGGGACGCTGAGCGCGGCCAAGCCCGAACGGATGGGCGTCGGCACGACGGGTCAGATCCAAGCGCGCGCGCAGCGCATGATCTCCGTCGCGCCGCGGTCTGAGCGCATCACCTACGACAGCCCGACGGACCCGCGGGCCGAGCCCGTCGCGATACGCATCGTGGGCGAGGTTGGTCCAAACCTTGCCATCGGCTTGGCGGCCAACGGCATCCGCTTGGTCGAAGAGGAGGGTGACGCCGTCTACGCCCCGGGCGCGCCGATGGAAGAGCTGGAGGCGCTCGTGCAAGCGAGCGCGCGGCCCGTGCTGACCACGATGGCACCGTCGGACACTGCGCGCCTCGCGGGTCTGCTGCGCGCGGGCGCGGCCGAAGTCCTGGTCGAACCGGTGGCGCCAGAGGCGCTCGCACACAAGGTGCGCCGAGCCGTACGCGCTGCTCGACGACAACACAAACGGGAGGCGGATAAATGAACCAGTCGCTGAAACTACGTGCCGGGACAGCCCTGCTGATCTGGATGACGGCCTGGCCGGTCGCCGCACAGAGCGCGCCCGACTCCCAAGCCGAGCTCCATGACTACGTCATCCAGCCCGGCGACACCTGCGCCCGAGTCGCCCAGCGCGCCTTCGGCGACTCCAGCCGCTACGACATCATCCACGCGTACAACCCGGGCATGGGACCGACGCCCCACCACCTCGTCCCGGGGCAGACGTTGCGCCTGCCGCGCGCAGCCGTGGCGCACGATCAGATCCCAGACGCCCGGGTCACGGCCACCACGCGCGACGTGCGGGCGCGCGAGCCGGACGCCACGGATTGGAGCCCTGCGCGACGCGGGCTCGGCCTGTTCCGCGCCTGGCGCGTGAACACGCTCGAACAGAGCCGCGCGGAAGTGACCTTTCAAGACACGGCCGTCTTGCAGATGCGCGCCGACACCTTGGTGATCATCTACGGCGCCAGCGCTCGCAGCACGCGATCGCAGACGGGACGTGCGGCTCTGGAGCAAGGCACGCTGCGGGGTCGGCTGGGCGAGCTGCGCGGCACCATCTCGACGCCGAGCGCCAGCATCGCGCTGGGCGGAGGCGAGGCGGTGTTGGGTGTGGACGCCGAGGGCACGAGCCGACTCTCGAACCATGAAGGCGGGGCGGCTACCCTGCGCTCGAACAGCGGAGGGGAAGTGCAGGTGCGACCTGGATTCGGGTCCAAGGTCGTGCCACGCCGGCGCCCAACTCCCCCGCGTCCGCTGCCGCCTGCGCCCACCTTCGCCGGCAACGGCCCCACGCACTTCGCCGGCATCGTAGGCCAGGGCGGCACACTCCGAGGCGCTTGGCTGCCGGTCGCGAACGCGCGCAGCTACCGCATCGAGGTGAGCACCGAACCCGACGGTCGCGGAGTGGTCGCGGCCGTCGAGGTGCCGGCGGAGATCAGGAGCTTCGAGATCCGTCGGCTTCCAGCGGGTCAGTACTACGTGCGCCTCGCTACCATCGACGGGGACTTCTTCGAGAGCCGCACCTCAGACGCAGCGATCATGACGATCTCCTTGGTACAGCTCGCGGGCACCTGCGCCCCCGTGACGAGAGAGGGAGAGGTGGATCTTCTGCCCGACGAGACGCTCGGAGCCGAACCGACGCCATTGGCGCTGCTGACGGGAACGCGCGTGGTCGTTCCCGACGGCATGCGCTGTTCCATGGGCCAGGCGGCGCCGAGTGAATCATTGACGCTGACCGCACCCCTCGACGGCGAGCTCCACTGTGTGGAGGCCGCCGGCGCGTCGGTACCCGGCCCGGCGCTCCACGTCTGGGCTCCAACGCTTGGCGCGGGGGGCGACGCCGACTCGCTGCGCCTGGCGCGCGGAGAGGAGCAGACCCTCGATCTGCGCTGGCAGGCGGAGGGTCCACTGCCGCAAGAGCTCCACGTCGAAGCCGACGAAGGCGTCGAGGTCATCTCCACGGAAAGCCTTCAGCATGGTGCGGGCCTCCGCGTGCGCGTGCGAGCGCTGGAGTCAGCGCCTGAAAGCGTAGGGGTCCGCCTCGTCGCAGGGGACGAGGCCACCCTGCTCGCTAGCGCGTCCATCGGCATCCAAGCCCCGGTCGTCGTGGCGCCCGACCCCCCCGCACCCGCGCCGACC
>JAACVI010000233.1 GCA_009992505.1 Myxococcales bacterium | reverse complement strand
GCGTTCAGCCAGGGACGCTCGGCACGTGGGTGGTGAAGGCGCCGGCCCACAAGCCCTCGAAGAAGGCCCGCGCGTTGCGACCGAGCACTCGGCTGTCGTAGCCGCCCTCCTGAACGACCACCGTGGGCAGGTGGAGCTGGCCCAGGCGTTCGCCGTTGGCCCGGAGATCGTCCGGTCCCAGAGACCAGGTCCCCGTGGGGTCGCCCTTGGCGGTGTCGAGACCGAGCGCGACCACGAGGAAGGTCGGCCGGTGTTCGCGTATGCGCGCCTCGGCCCGGCGCAGGGCCACACGGTAGGCCTTGCCGTCGACGGACTCCGGCAACGGGATGTTGAGGTTTCGCCCTTCGCCCTCTCCCTCGCCTGTCTCGTCCGCGAAGCCCGAGAAGTAGGGGTAGGCGAAGCGAGGGTGGCCGTGGATGGAGATGGTGAGCACGTCCTCGCGCTCGAAGAAGATGTTCTGCGTGCCGTTGCCGTGGTGGTAGTCGACGTCGAGCACGGCGACGCGGCCGGAGGACGACAGCAGCTCGGCGGCGACGGCGGCGGAGTTGAAGTAGCAGAAGCCGCCGTAGGCGCGCCGCTCGGCGTGGTGCCCCGGCGGTCTCACCAGCGCGTAGGCCAGCCTGCGTCCATCGAGCAGCGACCGTGCTGCGGTGGTGGCGCAGTCCACGGCCCGTCGCGCGGCCGGATAGACGTTCTTGGTGAGGGGCGTGAAGGTGTCGATACAGTAGTAGCCGGCGCGAATGGCGCGATCGAGAGGCGGCCTCGTCTGGTTCCGGATCGGAAAGACGTAGGGGTAGACGGCCGTGCCCTCGGGCTGCGCCGCGCACGTCGTCTGCAGATAGTCGACGTAGCTGCGGTCGTGCACTTTGCGCAGCAGCTTGTCTGCGCAGGGCCGTGCGGCCGTCTCGAGGAAGAGGCCCGTGGGCTCCAGGCGACGCATGATCGATTTGATGCGCACGGGCGCCTCGACGTATCCCCGCACCTTCACGTGGTGGATCTGATGCTTGTCGTTCACCACCAGCAGGATCTTCTGGTCGTCCGCGAGATCGTGCTTGGCGGGAGCAGAGGCCGCGTCGGGCTTCAGGTAGCGCGGGGCGCGCAGCTTCACCGGGTCATCCCGAAACGACTGCACCACGCGGTTGATGTACGCAGGTGGGCAATGGTGCGCGTACTTCCGTTCCAGCACCGCGCGCACGAAGGCTCGCGTCTCACGTCGTCCCAGCGGGCGCTTGCTGTCGAGCCCGTCGTAGACGAGGTAGGGCGGGCTGTCGTCGCCGGGCGTCACGGGCGTCTCGTACTTCGTGCCCACGATGGGCCTGGCGCCATACTGCTCGTAGAACTTCAGGCGCGCTCGGTTCTGCGCGCGGCGACCCGCGTCCGCGCACAGTGCTGGATCGTCGGGCAGGCACTCCATGAAGATGCCACGGCTCTTCCACAGCTTCGCGTCCGCTCGCACGCGTGCGTAGAGCGCGCCCCCGATCCCGCGCCCCGTCATCTTCGCGGCGGCCGAGATGAAGTCGAGGTAGTCGAACCCGAGCTTCGGATCGTGGAGCAGGAGCGCGAACCCGCGCAGCGAGCCGCTGCGCTCCGCGACGTAGAGGACGGCGCGAAAGCTGTGCTTCATCGGATCGTTGAGCTGATCCGGCAGCTTGGCGACGTCCGCTTGGCTCAGATCCGGAAACTGCTGCTCGAGGATCCGCTGAACCTTCGCGGTCGTCTCGAGGTTGATGGGGAGTCGTGCGTCGTAGACACGTCGAATGAGAAACATGACCAGAGTCCTCCAGGTTCGATGGCGCTTTTCGCCCGCCGCGCGTGTGCTCGCGCTCTCGCCAACTCTCGGGGGCGTCCACTGGAAGCGTTCCCAGCCCGCTTCGCCCACGGCGCCGGATCGTGGGCCGAGTCACGAGGCCAGGCAACGGGAGAACACGCTCTCTTCAGCGGCAGCCACGGCCCCAAGGCCGGGGGCTCTCGAAGCCTCCCACTCCCGCTGATACGCTGCCGCATGCGCAGCCTCGTGTTCCTCGTTCTTCTGCTGAGCGCCTGCGGCGGCTCGTCCAGCACGGAGGACGGCGGGTCCTTGCCGGACGCTTCCTCTTCGGACTCCGCCGTGCGCGACGCCGCGACGCGCGACGGCCCCAGCCTGGACTCCGGCCGTGACGCGACCGTGGCGCCGGACGCGGGCACGGGCGGCACGCGCGCCGATCGCTACCCTGGCGACGTGGGCCTCGACTCCGATCCCTCCGTGATCTTCCACGACGACTTCGAGTCTGGCTGGGGCCGCTGGGGCGCGCCGACCATGGACACGCGCTACCTGACCCTCCACGACGACGCGTCGAGTGCGCACGCGGGCTCGCACTACCTGGAGTCGAACTGACCACCGCCGACCTCGCCGCCGACATGTACCTCTCGGCTTCGCCGCGACCCAACGCGCGTGATTCGCGTGAACCTTGACGACGGCTCCGTGTGCATGCCTCCACGATGAACCGGAGCGCCGGACTTGGGGAGCGCCTCGAACTCATCCCACGTGATTGCGCCCGCGTCGCGGATGCTGCATCGTGGCGCCCCTATGGCTCGCGTCATCGTCGTGGTGCCCTGCTACAACGAAGCTGCGCGGCTCCCGCGTGGAGCCTTCGACGGCTACGACTTGCCCGAGCACGAGCTCAGCTTCCTGTTCGTGAACGACGGCAGCACGGACGGCACGGCCGCCCTGCTCGCGTCCATGGTCGAGGCGAAGCCCGAGCGCTACGCCATGGTCGAGCTCGAGCGGAACTCGGGCAAGGCCGAGGCCGTGCGCCAGGGCATGCGTCGCGCACGCGCCGATGGCGCCGAGCTCGTGGCCTTCTGGGACGCGGATCTGGCGACGCCCTTGGCGGAGCTCGCCGCCTTCATCGCGCACATGGAGGAAGACGCGGCGCGTCTGGTGGTGATGGGCGCGCGCGTGCGCCTGCTCGGACGCCACATCGAGCGCCACTTCTACCGCCACGTGTATGGACGCGCCTTCGCCACGGCCGTCTCGCGCATGCTCGCGCTGCCCATCTACGACAGCCAATGCGGCGCCAAGCTCTTCCGCGCGGGCGAGGAGCTCGACTTCGCGCTGGCCGAGCCCTTCCTCTCGCGCTGGATCTTCGACGTGGAGATCCTCGCGCGCCTGGTCGTGTGCACCGCCGACGCGACGCCGGATCTCTCACAGCGCATCTACGAGGTGCCGCTGACGCTCTGGAGAGACGTCGCGGGATCCAAGGTGCGCGCCACGGATGCGCTACGCGCCGTGCGCCAGCTCGCTCAGATCGGCTTGAAGTACCAGGCCGCGCTCAGTGTTCGCCACCGCCGCTCGGGACCTTGAACTTTCGCGTCGACTCCCCGTCGTAGTCGGCGTCGCGGCGAACGCGCACACCGCTGGTCGGTTCGACGCGGGACATGTCCCCACGCGGCATGCTGAGGACGAAGCGGCTGCCGTGACCGAGGCGCGTCTCGAGCAGGATCTCGCCCTTCATGCGCGCGACCAGGCTCTGCACCAAGGACAGCCCGAGGCCGGAGCCCTCCTTTTTGGTCGTGAAGTACGGATCGAACACGCGATCGCGCAGGCTCTCGTGCATGCCGGCGCCATCGTCCGTGATCACGAGGCGCAGCAGCGGACCGTGGCCCGCGGCGGCGAGAGAGACCCGACCGCCTCCCTCACACGCCTCGATCCCGTTCTTGACCAGGTTGAAGACCACGCT
>JAACVI010000232.1 GCA_009992505.1 Myxococcales bacterium | reverse complement strand
CCATCACGCGGTAGGGCCCCACGCTCAGCGGGCGCGGATCCAGACCTCGGCGGAGGGCACGAAGGTCAGCGCGTCCCAGGTGCTGCTGGTGATGCCGCCCAGGGTGAGGACGCCGCGGCCGGCGATGGCGGCGCTGGCGGCGAAGACGCGGCCCGTGCTCTGGCTCGGACCCTCGGTCGAGCGCACCGCCGAGCCCGTGGTCGGTACCGTCGTCGCCTCGAAGAGCACGGCGTTGGCCGTGACGGGGTGCCAGAGGATCTGCGAGATGCCGCCCGCGATGAAGACGCTGCCGTCGTCCAAGGTCGCGCTCGAGGCGAAGGACATGGCCGGCACGCCCGTCGTGGCCACCGTCGCGCCTGCGGTGTCGCCGCCCAGGACCACCGTGTGGTTTCGGGCCGGTCCGCCGTTGGGCGGGCAGCGCTCCGTCGCCGCCGGCGAGTAGTCCGGCGAGGTGCTGCCGGGGACGCAGCGCGGACCTAACCAGCCCACCACGACCATGGACCCGCCGCCGTCCAGGGGCGCCAGGGTCGGCCGCAGCAGGCCATATTGGGGCCTGGCCGGGTCGCTCGCGTCAACCGGGTTCGGGTAGCGGGCGCCGGTGAACTCTCGCGCGGAGCGCACGCGGCCGTTGGGGTTGCCCATCTCCGCGTTCCACACGTCCGCGAGATCCGCGTTCAGGCTCACCTCGGCGCCGCCCACGATCCAGACTCCATTCGGGCCGGTGAGGGCGGAGGGCAGCGTTCGTGGCGTGGGCAGGGTGTTGCCGGCGTTGAAGTAGACGCCGTAGCCACCGGGCTTGGCGATATCGAAGATCTCCCAGGTCGCGCTGCCTTCGGCGTCGCTGCCGCCGGCGAGCAGCACGCGCGTGCCCTGGCCGGGCAGGGCCGCGGCTGCATGCATGAGGCGCTTCTGGTCGAGCATCCCGGGCGTCGTGGGATCATTGGCGCTGCCCGCGAAGCCGCCGCGTCCGGGATCCCCGTCTCCATCCACGTCGCTCGCTTCGGGGTTGAGGCCGGGGTCGAAGAGTTCGAAGCTCGCCGGGCTCGCGTCCGTGTCGTCCATCACGAAGCGAGGTTCGACGGATCCCACGACGGCCAGCTCGAGCGTGGCGTGCGAGGCGCCGCCCGCGATCAGGACGCGTCCGTCGGGGAGCCGAGTCGCCGTGTGTCCGCCGCGCGCCGCGAGCATGCCGCCGGTCACGGGGAAGAAGCGCGCGGTCGCGGGTTCGAAGAGCCACGCTTCGTCCGTGGCGACCAGATCGAAGCAGCGCGAATCGGCGGCGAGGGCGGCGGGGCAGTCCTGGCGCGCGCCCTGCGTGAAGCCGCCGGCAACGAGCACTCGGCCGTCGCTCAACGCGGTCGCGGTCTGAAGGAAGCGTCCGTTCATGTCGCCCGTGTCGACCACCGTCGCGGCGCCGGCCGCGTACATGCGCAGCGCCACGTGCCGACGCTCTCCCGGAGCGAGCACCAGCGGGCCGACGCGACCGACGTAGCCGACGTGCGTGCGATCCGCGTTGTCGTAGGCGCGCAGCTCGATCGAGATGGGCTGGCCCACGGGCAGCGCGTCCGCCAGCAGCTCGGCGCGTTCGTCGCCGTCGAGATCACGCACGAGGCTGTTCGGGACCTCGGTGCGATCCGGGGCGGGCGGGCTGCTGATGGGCGAGCAGGTCGGATCCACCGCAGCGTCCGGCGTGTTGCGGCAGTCCTCGCCTTGGCCCCTGGCGATCACGACGAATTGCAGGCCGGTCACGTCGTCCGGGATCGTGCCGCGCTCCGTGAGCCAGGCGACGCTGACATCCACGGGCGGTGCCGCGGTGTGGCTGCTGCAAGAGGCTGTCAGAAGCCCGAGGGCCGAGAGGCCGAGGAGCGCGAGGGGGCCGCACGAGGGCTGGTTCAGGCGAAGCATCACCCCCGGAGCCTACCATCGTTGGCGCGCAACAGCAGTCCTCGCGTCATCTCGACGGCGACTCGGTCTCGGTACCCCGACGGGCGGGGTCCGCGCCTGGGCTACTCGGTCTCGGCCCGTATCGCCTGCACACGCGCGTAGGCTTCGTGGCCTGCCAGTGTCGTCTCGGCGGCCAGCTGTCGCGCGACCTCCTTGGGTCGGCTTCCGGCCGCCAGGGCCAGTCGCGCACGCTCCTCGGCCGCCTCCAGGACAGCGCCCTCGTCCCGCGTGCCATCGCCTGCCTCCACCAGCAGCGTGATCTCGCCGCGCACCCCGGCCTCGAAGTGCTGCAGCAGCTCCGCGGCCGTGCCGCGCGCGACCTCCTCGTGGAGCTTGGTCAGCTCGCGGCAGACCGCCAGGCGTCGTGTGCCGAGCATGGGCGAGAGCTCGCGCAAGGTGGCGGCCAGGCGCCGCGGAGACTCGAAGAGCACGCTCGCGCAGTCGTCCGCGCACAGGTCGCGCAAGGCTCGTTTTCGTCTCGCGCCCGCGCGCGGCAAGAAGCCGACGAAGCGGAAGGTCTCCGCGCGCAAGCCCGCCACGGCGAGGCACGCGGTGAGGGCGCTCGGACCCGGGACCGTCTCCACGCGCACGCCCGCGTCTCGGGCCGCTGCCACGAGTCGGCCTCCCGGATCGCTGAGCACGGGACAGCCGGCGTCGCTCACCAAGGCCAGGTGGGCCCCTTGCTCCAGGCTCGCCACCAGCTTCGCCACTTTCGCGTCACCGCTGTGGGCGTGCATGGAGTCGAGGTGCGTCTCGATGCCGTGGTGTGCGAGCAGCGCGCGCGTATGGCGCGTGTCCTCGGCCACCACGGCGTCGGCCTCGCGCAAGGTGCGCAGGGCTCGCAGCGTGATGTCTTCCAGGTTGCCGATGGGCGTGCCCACGACCGAAAGTAGTCCGCCACTCTTCGCTTCAGGAGTCGTAGATCTCACCGACGTCCTCTCCGAAGTTCTCCTCCAGATGTCGGCGCAGCTTGCCCCTGAGGCGCTTCTCGATCTGCCGCACGCGCTCGCGGCTGACGCCGAAGTCGGCCCCGATCTCCTGCAGCGTCTTGGGGTCGTCGGCGACCAGACGCTGCTCGAAGATCACCTGCTCCTTGCCCATCAGGGTGCGGCCGAATTCGAGCACCTTCTCCGTGAGCTTCTCGGTGATCTCGGCTTCGGCGATCGCCGCCTCGGCGCCCATCTCGCCCGAGGGCAAGAGCTCCACGCGGGCGACCTTGCGTCCGTCGTCCGCACCCACGGGCGCGTCCAGGGAGGCCTCGCCCGCCGCGAGCCGACGATCCATGGAGATGACGTCCTTCTCGGGCACGTCGAGGCGCTCGGCGATGCGTGCGGGCGTGGGATCGATGCCCATGGCCGACAGCCGGGCCTTCTCCTTCTTCAGGTTGAAGAAGAGCTTGCGCTGCGACTGGGTGGTCCCGACCTTCACCAGGCGGTGGTTGTTGAGGATGAAGCGCAGCATGTAGGCGCGGATCCACCAGGCGGCGTAGCTCGACAGCTTCACGCCCTTGTGGGGGTCGTACTTCTTCACCGCCTGCATCAGCCCGATGTTTCCCTCCTGCACCAGGTCGAGCAGGTTCTTGTAGGCCTGCCGATAGTCGTAGGCGATCTTCACCACCAACCGCAGGTTGGCCGTCACCAGGCGGCGCGCGGCGTCGAGGTCACCCGTCTCCTCCAGGCGCAACGCCAGCTCCTGCTCCTCTTCTCGCGTCAAGAGCGGATAGCGCTGCACGTCGCGCATGTAGGCCGCGAGCGGGTCTCGACGGTTCAAGGCCGTGGA
>JAACVI010000050.1 GCA_009992505.1 Myxococcales bacterium | reverse complement strand
GACATCGGACCCGGCTGCTCGCTCGTCATGTCACGCGTCTCCGCGTCCACACCCACGTCATCCGAGTCGTCGTCGTGCTCGGCCACGGGCTCCACGTCGACCACGCTCTCGCCCGGCGCCACGTGCAGCACGCGCACGCCCTCGGCCGAACGGCGCGTCTCGCGGATCTCCTCGACGCGGGTGCGGATCACCTTGCCGCCGTCGGTGATGACCATCAGGTGATCCTCGGGCGAGACCAGACGCAGCTTGGCCAGATCGCCGGTCTTCTCGCTCAGCTTGACGCCGATGAGGCCCAGGCCGCCGCGCTTCTGCGGACGCCACTCACTGACGGGCGTGCGCTTGCCGTAGCCCTTGACGCTGATGCTGAGCACCTGCTGCTTCTCTTCGTCCTCGATCACGTCGAGGCCGACGACCCTGTCGCCTTCGCGCAGATCGATGCCCTTCACGCCGCGCGAGTCGCGACCCATGGGGCGGACCTGGCCCACGCCGAAGCGGATGCTCATGCCGTCCTTGGTGCCGAGGAGCACGTGCTGGCCGGCTTCGACCAAGCGCGCCGCGAAGAGCGAGTCGCCCTCCTCGATGGCCACGCCGATGATGCCCGTCGCGCGGATGTTGGCGTAGGCCGCCAACTCCGTGCGCTTCACGCGGCCCTTCTCCGTGCAGGTGAGCAAGAACCCGTCGCGTTCGATGTCGCGAATGGGCAGCACGGCCGCGATCTGGTCCTCGGGTCCCATGCCCACGAAGTTCACCATCGCGCGGCCTCGCCCGGAGCGTGCGGCCTCGGGGATCTCCCAGACCTTCTTCAGGTAGGCCTGCCCGCGCGCGCTCAGGAAGAGGATGTGCGCGTGCGCGTTGACGGAGAAGACCGCGCTGACGAAGTCCTCGTCGCGCGTGGCCATGGCGTTCTTGCCCTTGCCTCCGCGACTCTGCGCGCGGTAGTCGCTGAGCGGGACGCGCTTGATGTAGCCGGCGTGCGAGAGGGTCACGACGACCTCCTCGTTGGGCACGAGATCCTCCATCGAGATCTCGCCCGCGTCCTCGACGATCTCCGTGCGGCGCGCGTCGGCGTAGCGATCGCGGATCTCGCTCAGCTCGTCCTCGATCACCTTCATCAACAGCGCCCTCGACGCCAAGATGGCCTTGAGGCTCGCGATGCTCTCGGACAGCGTCCCGTACTCGGTGGCGAGCTTCTCGCGCTCGAGGCCCGTGAGGCGCGACAGGCGCATCTCCAGGATCGCCTTGGCCTGGCGTTCGCTGAGGAAGTACTCCCCGCGCGCCTTGGCCGCTTCGATCTCCTCGTCGGGTCGACCCGCGCGGCGCACGAACTCCTCGAGCCCCTGGAGCGGCAACGCCATCAATCTCTGGCGCGCCTGATCGGCGTCACGCGACTCGCGGATGGTCTTCACCACCAGGTCGACCTCGGTGACGGCCATGCCCAGGCCCTCGACCAGCTCGCGCAGCCGCTCTGCTTGCCGCAGGTCGTAACGCGTGCGGCGCGTCACCACCTCGCGCCGATGCTCGAGGAAGTGCTCGAGGCACTCCTTGAGCGTGAGCACGCGGGGCCGCTGACCGACGATGGCCAGGCAATTGTAGCCGAAGGTGCTCTGCAGCGCGGTGGTCTGGAAGAGCCGGTTGAGCACGATCTCGCCGTGCGCGTCGCGCTTCAGCTCGATCACCATGCGCATGCCGTCGCGGTCGGATTCGTCGCGCAGATCCGCGATGCCGTCGATGCGCTTCTCGCGCACGAGCTCGGCGATCTTCTTGAGCAGCTCGGCCTTGTTGACCTGGTAGGGCAGCTCCGTGACGATGATGCGCTCGCGCTGCGTCTTGCCGGGCATCTCCTCGATGCGAGCGCGCGCGCGCATGACCACGCGGCCGCGCCCCGTGCGATAGGCCTGACGGACGCCGGCGCGCCCGTAGATGAAGCCGGCGGTGGGGAAGTCTGGACCCGTCACGCCCGGACGACCGGTCTCGGGATCGGCCTCCATCAGCTCGTCGATGGTGAGGTCGGGGTTCTTGATCAGGCGCAGGGAGGCGTCCACGACCTCGCCCAGGTTGTGCGGCGGGATGTTGGTCGCCATGCCGACCGCGATGCCCGAGGAGCCGTTGACCAGCAGGTTCGGCACGCGGCTCGGCAGCACCAAGGGTTCGCGCTCGGAGTCGTCGAAGTTGGGACCGAAGTCGACCGTCTCCTTCTCGATGTCGGCGAGCAGCTCGGAGGCCACGCGCGACATGCGCACCTCCGTGTAACGCATGGCGGCGGGCGGATCGCCGTCGATGGAGCCGAAGTTGCCCTGCCCGTCGACCAGCGGCGCGCGCATGGAGAATTCCTGCGCCATGCGCACCAGGGCGTCGTACACCGCGCTGTCGCCGTGCGGGTGGTACTTACCGAGGACGTCACCGACGATGCGCGCGCTCTTCCGGTAGCTCTGGTTCCAGAGCACCTTCTGCTCGTGCATCGAGTAGAGGATGCGCCGGTGCACGGGCTTCAGGCCGTCGCGCACGTCCGGGATGGCGCGGCCGATGATGACGCTCATGGCGTAGTCGAGGTAGGAGCGGCGAAGCTCGTCCTCGATGGTGACGGGCAACTTCTTGTTGATTTCGGCCATCGTTGACTTGGCTCAGTGCTCGCCCGCGAGGCGGGCGTCGGAGGGAATGCGTGCCCCGGTGGGCGGGGGGAAACATGAGCGGCGAGGAACAGACGGGGGCAGCCTCGAGGGAAGCGAGGGGGCCCTGGCTGGGGACGCCAAAAGGAGCGGGCTAGGTGGCCGCTCCTAGGGCGCGGAGCCTACCACGCACGCCCCTTCCCCGCACCTCATACTCTCGCGCGCGCACGCGTGAGAACCGGCAACCACGATGTCACGGCGTGCAAACTCTGTTGGCGCCGTTCCTCGACCCGAAGCTCGGAAATCCGCGGCACCTCGGACGACTCCAGGCCGAGGCAATCGGCGCCATTCTTGCTACGATTGTCTTGGAGACGTCCATGCGCATCCACACCCGGTTCATCCCCCTCTTGGGACTCGTCCTGCTCCTCGGCCCCCTGAGCTGTGAGGTCAGCAGCACGCCCACGCTCCCCCTGCCTCCCCCATCCGCCCTGACCAGCGCGCCGGATGGGACGGGGCTCGTCACCCTCAGCATCAGCGCCGTGGCGCCAGGGGCCTTCGTCAGCGCCTTCAACCTCGACACCATGTCCGGCGTGATCGGCGTCGCCGACGACGCAGGGACCCTGAGCCTGCAGATCCCCGCCAGCATCGGTGACACCATCGAGATCTGGCAACGTGTCGGCACCCGCTCCGGAGAACCCGTCGATCTGGTCGTGCCGCCCATGTAGATTCATGTAGATGCTTTGCCTACATGTGCGCTTTCTTGACCACATGTAGCAGTCATGCCTACAGAACGTCTGCGGGCCGTCGTGCCCGGGAGGTTCCCATGAACGCGGGCATGAGAGATATGGAGCGGATCGAAGAGCGTGAGCCGGGCGAAGGCACCACGCGCAAGCTGGCCATGGTCGGCATTCTGGGCTTCTGCCTGGTGGGTGTGACCCTCGCGGTCGGCGTCCTGATGGGCAACGCCTCGGAGACGGAGGCGCAGCGCGTCCCGGATCCGCTCGCGGCCCTGGCCGACGCCCAGGCACTGGCCCCCGCACCGGTGGCCGACGACGCGCCCTCGGAGGCGCTGGCGCCCGTGGATCGCGAGGCGCTGACCTTCCCCGATTCGCTGGTCGGCGGCTCCGAGCCCAACATGGAGCAGACCCTGGCGGCCGCCAACGCGGAGCTCGAGCATCCCGACGCGCTCGACCGTGCCAACCCGCCCGTCTACTTCGGCAGCAGCCTGCCCGCGTCCGTCGCCGCGGCCCCGCAGGCACGCAACCTGACCCGTGAGGCCGCCACCGATCCGGTGCTCGCCGCCGCCCTGCCCGGCCTGGCCCCCCGCGACGTCGAGCGCGCTTCAGTCGGCTCGGATGGGCCCTACACGCTCCAGGTCATCAGCTACCGCTCGGAGACCGAGGCGCGCATGTTCGCCGAGGCGCTGCGCAGCCGTGGCCACGCCGCCTTCGTCAGCCAGGGCGAGGTCGAGGGGCGCGGCACCTTCTACCGCGTGCGTGTCGGCCCCTTCCAGACGCGCCTGCGCGCCGAGAGCTACCGCACGACCTTCGAGCAGGAAGAGGGCATGAACACCTTCGTCTATCGCCACCGGGACGACGCCGAATCGCATTGATTGGTCACAAGGCAGAGGCGAGGGGTACCGGGTCTGGTATTCTCCGCCCATGGATGAAGGCACGCTGAATGCGTTGCTCGAAAAGGGACAAGCGCACTCGGCCAGCGACGTGCTCTTGAAGGTCGGTCAACCCCCCGCCTTTCGCGTGAACGGCGACCTGCACTACCTGCAGGGCGACAAGCTCAAGCCGGCGCAGACCCAGGCGCTGGCTCAGCTGGTGCTCGCGCGCTCGCGCTACAAGGGCAACATCGACGACCTGATGGAGTACGACACGTCGTACGGCGCCCCCGGGATCGGTCGCTACCGCGTCAACGTCTATCGCCAGCGCGGCACCCTCGCCCTCGCGCTGCGCGCCATCCCACTTCAGGTCCCGACCTTCGACGCCCTGCGCCTGCCCAAGGTCGTGGCGGAGCTCGCGGATCTGGAGCGCGGAATGATCCTCACGGTGGGCGCCGCCGGCAACGGCAAGAGCACCACCCTCGCCGCCATGGTCGATCGCATCAACCAGACGCGGCGCGTGCACGTCGTCACGATCGAGGATCCGATCGAGTACATGCACATGGACAACCTGGCCTCGATCTCCCAGCGCGAGGTGGGCCTGGACACGCCCGACTTCGCCACCGGTCTCAGGGCCGCGCTGCGTCAGGATCCGGACGCCATCCTGGTGGGCGAGATCCGCGACGAGGAGACCATGGACGTGGCGCTGAAGGCGGCCGAGACGGGCCACCTCGTGCTCTCGACGCTGCACACGCCAGACGTGCAACGCACCGTGGGCCGCGTGCTCTCGCTGGCGCGCCAGGGTCCCTCTCGCGAGACGCGCGAGCGCTTCGCCGACAACCTGCGCGGCATCATCGCGCAGCGCCTCTTGCCCCGCGCCGACGGACGCGGTCGCGCGTTGGCGGTCGAGGTGCTGGTGATGACGGGCACGGCGCGCGAGAGCATCAAGAGCCCCGACGGAGCGCTGCCCCTCAAGGACGTGATGGAGCGAGGCACCCACCCCTATGGCATGCAGACCTTCGAGATGAGCCTGCGCGGGCTGGTCAAAGACGGACTGATCTCGATGGAAGTCGCCCGAGCCGCGATCGGCTGAGCGGCAGGAGCTCGAGCGGAGGGCCTAGGGGTTCGTGGGCGTGGCGGGCGTCGCCGCTTCCAGGGCGCGTCGATGGGGCTCCTCGACCAGGTAGTAGCGCAGGGCCTCGCGCGCGGCGTAGGCCGCCTTGATGCGCCACTCGGGCGTGTTCACGATCAGCGCGGCCACGGCGATGGTCGGCGCGTCGGCGGGCGCGAAGCCCACGAACCAGGTGTAGCCGCGATACGGGCGCTCGCTGCTCAAGGTGCCAGTCTTGCCCGCGACGCGGATGCCCGGAAGGAACTCGTGACCCGCGTCATCGCGGAAGTAGTGCCGCGCCGTGCCCGTGGTGGTGGTCGTCTCCATCATCTCGGCCAGGGTGCGCGCCGTGCGCCGCGGGATGACCGCGCGGTAGGTGGCGGGCTCGTAGCGGTAGCTGACGTCCGAGTCGGCCCCGACCACGCGATCGACGATGGCGGCGTGAGGCATGCGGCCGTCGTTGGCGATGGTCGCGGCGATCAGGGCGCCGTGCAGCGGCGACATGTGCATGTGCCAGAAGCCGGCGGACGCGCGCGCGCGCTCGAGGCGCCCCGCGGGCACGTCCATCTCGCTCGAAGGCGTGCTGAGCTCGAAGGGCAGCCCCTGACCGAAGGCGAAGGCGGTGGCGTAGCGGCGCAGCGTCGCGCGATCGAGGTGTTGATCGGCGAGCTTGGCGAGCACGGCGTTGGTCGAATGTCCGAGCGCGTAGGTGAAGCTGACGCAGCGCGTGTCGCGCCGGGGATCGTCGAGGATGTTCTCGAGCTCGAGCCCACTCGCGCCGCCGTGGTAGCAGACGCGCTCGTCGGGCGAGACGCCCGCGTCGAGCAGCGCCGCGGAGGTCACGAGCTTGAACACGCTCGCGGTGGGAGGCGAGGCGTCCAGAGCCACGTCGCCCTCGCCGAAGCCCTCGGACTCACTGACGTGCTCTGCCCAGGCGAGGACGCGTCCCGTGGAGGGTTCGAGCGCCACCACCGCGCCGCGGGGCACGTCGTAGCGAGCGAGCAGGCGCGAGAGGAAGTCCTGCAAGCGGGGATCGAGGGTGAGCTCGGCGTGGGCGCCGTCGCCGAGTGGGCTTCGGAGCACGTCGTCGTGCAGCTCCTGCACGCGCGGGTCGAAGCCGTGGAAGCGCTCGCGCGCCGTGGGTCGTGCCGCCGCGGCGGGCCTGGGGGTGGCGGCGCGAGCCTCCGTGCGAGGCTCCTCGGCGGAGCTCGTCCGCGCGAAGAAGGCGAAGGTGGATGCCAGGGCGAGCACGGAGAAGGTGCCGAGCAGGACGGAACTCAGACGCTTGCGCATGGCTCGAACCTAGGGCGACGGGATCCTGGGGAGCAACAAAACGGCCCTGGCGGGATGAGCCTGGGGATCGATCCCGCGCCCCTGAGGCCCTGGGTGCCGGGATCTGCCCGGGCCGGGACCGGCTCCGCTGAACGTCCGGACAGCAGGGATCGTGCTTGGCAGCGCCGTGGCAATCAGTACCATGGGGAAATGGACGACGAGGATCGGACGACGAATCCGAACCGCACGGTCGTGACGGTCATCGGACCGCCACCGGAGCGCGGGGGGAAGGACGGCAGCGATGCGTGTCTGATCGTCATCTACGGCGACGACATCGGACGCCGCGTTCCGCTCGGGCAAGGGCGCGCGATCATCGGTCGCTCGTCCCAAGCGGACATGCAGGTCGATCAGGAGAGCGTCTCTCGCAACCACTGCCAGATCACCTATCACGCCAAGCGCCACACCGTGCGCGACCTCGGCTCGACCAACGGCACCTACGTCAACGACGAGCCCTGCGAGGAGATCGAGCTGCGCGATGGCGACCAGATCAAGGTCGGCCGGACCATCCTCAAGTACATCACGGGCGGCAACGTCGAGGCCCAGTACCACGAAGAGATCTACCGGCTGATGACCGTCGATGGTCTGACGCAGATCCACAACAAGCGGTACTTCGAGGAGATGCTCGAGCGCGAGGTCTCACGCTGCGCGCGTTATGGCCGCTCGTTCTCGCTGATCCTCTTCGACATCGATCACTTCAAGCTCGTAAACGACACCCACGGTCACCTCGCCGGCGACGCCGTGCTGCGTCGCCTCGGGACGTTGATGCGCACGCGGGTGCGTCGGGACGACGTGCTGGCGCGGGTCGGTGGCGAAGAGTTCGCCGTGATCTTGCCCGAGGTCGGCCTCGAGGGCGCCGTCGGGCTCGCGCGCAAGATGAACGCGCTGATCGACGACTCGCGCTTCGAGTTCGAGAACACCGCGATGGACATCACCATCAGCCTCGGCGTCGCCACCTGGCAAGAGGGCATGACCGTGGGTGACGAGCTGGTGAAGCGCGCGGACGAGAAGCTCTACGAGGCCAAGGACAGCGGCCGCAACCGCGTCTGCTACTGAGCCGCGAGGTGCTTCGAGGTGCGCGTCGATGCGCGCAGCGCTGGTGGCGCGGGGGCGAAGCGACGTAGGCAGAGGCCCGAGAGTTCCAGGGCAGCGCGGGCCACGACCTTGGGGCTCGCGCCCGTCTGCGTGCCGCCGCGTCGCGGGCGATGGGGCACGCCGGGCTGGGCCACGCGCAGCCCGAGCGCGCGCGCTGCGGCCAGCACCTCGGCGTCCACCAGAGCACCCCGACTGCGGATCTCGAAGGCGTCGAAGAGGGCGCGTGGGTAGAGCTTGAAGGCGCAGTTTACGTCCACCAGATCCAGCCCCAAGAGCGCGTCGCAGGCCCAGGTGAAGGCGCGGCCGAGGACGAAGCGCATGGGACCGTCGCGACGGCTCAGGCGATAGCAGGAGACGATGTCGTGGCTCTCGAGCAGCGGCAGGATGCCGTGCAGCTCCTCGAGATCGAACTGCCCATCGCCGTCCGTGTAGAAGACCCAGGGCATGCGCGCGGCGAGGAACCCGCTTCGGAGCGCGGCGCCATAGCCCAGGTTCGTCGGGTGCGAGACCAGTCGCACCTCCGGAGCCTCCCGCTCGAGCTCGGCCACGATCGACGCCGTCGCGTCGCGGCTGCCGTCGTCCACGACCACGACCTCGAGCTCCTGCGCCACGTCACGACCGACGCGCAGCGCTGCCTCCACCACAGTGCGAACGTTCGCGGCCTCGTTGAAACAGGGCAGCACGATCGTCAGGCGAAGCGGCGAGATCGGCGGCCTCAACATCGAGCGTTTCTAGTCGGGCCTCGGGGTCGCGGCAAGCACGCGAGCCAAGGGCGCTAGCCTACGCGCGGCGACGGAAGGTCCACGCCAGGCCGATGGACGAGCTCGTCGACGTGGCCAGGCGTGCGTCCAGCGCGATCAGGAGGTCCGTCAACGGCACGAGCGCGGGCTCGCCGATCGTCCCATGGGGCCGCGGCGGAGGCGCCAGCCGCGAGGAGAAGTCATCCGCGCCCGTGTTGGCCGCGTTTCGCTTCAAGAGCTTCTGGGCCAGGCCCGGCAGGTAGCACTCGGCGAGACCGACGAGGTGATGCGAGAGGGGCGTAAAGGAGACGACCTCGAAGCCGGCCTCTCGCGCCCAGCCCGCCACCTCGGCCTCGGTGGCCAACCAGTGGTGGCCGTATCCGTAGGCCCCCAGCGGCAGGCGCAGGCCCCACCGCTCGAGCACGCTGTTGAGCGGGTCGTAGGTGAAGGGGAAGTTTGCGTGGGGGCAGGTCAACAGCAGGTGACCTCCAGGACGGAGCACGCGGCCGATGTCTCGAAGCAGAGCGCCGGGATGGGTGGCGTGTTCGATCACCTCCAGGCAGACCGCGAGATCGAAGCTCGCGTCCCCGAAGGCCATGCGCTCGCCGTCCTGGACGGAGTAGCGAACGTTGCTCAGCTCGGCCCCCGAGGCGTGGGCGACGGCCACGTCCCCGTGATTGATGTCGATGGAGTCGATGTGTTCGGCCACCGGGGCGAGCCAATGGTCGACCTCACCCTCCCCCGAGCCCACGTGCAGCATGCGACCCACACGCCCGTCGGGCGAGATCGCTCCGAGCGCCTTGCGGATGTACCGCTCACGCGCGCGATAGGTCGGCAGCAGGAGCTTGATGCTCAAGTGGACTCGCCCTTCGGCCGCCGCGCACTCGCGCCCGACTCGAGGTGTTGATGCGACACGCTGGCCTTCTATCTCGACGCAACGCCCGCCGCAACGCCGTGTGCCGGACGCTCCTCGCGTGCTACAGCAGGCCTCGCATGAATCGCGCGCGGCCCAGTATCCGTCGAAGCCTGTTCGCGGTGGGGCTGTGCGCCTTCGCCTACGTCTACGTCTTCCCGTACTACTCGGCGCTCAACAACCCCAACGAGAACGTCCGCTTCTACATGACGTCGGCGCTGGTGGACGACGGCACCTCCGCCATCGACGGCGCCCGCGCGCGTTGGGGCTGGACGAACGACGCCGCGTGCGTCGACCGCGCCGCCGACTCCGCCCCGACGCCGTGCCTGACGCCACGACCCGCCGCGGGCGTCACGCGGCACTACTATTCCGTGAAGGGCCCCGCCGCGAGCTTCCTGGGCGTGCCCGGCTATGCCCTCTACCACTGGCTCCGCGCGGACGACTTCGACCGCACGGAGGCGCTGTGGGTGGTGCGGCTGACGGGTTCGATCCTGCCGCTGCTCCTCTTCCTCTTCTTCTTCCACCGCTGGCTCGGAGAGTGGACCCGAAGTCCGCTGCTGCGCGACGCGGCGTTCCTCGTCGTGGGCCTGGGCTCGGTCGTCTGGGGCTACGCCTACCTGTTCGCGAGCCACAGCACGAGCGCCGCCGCGGCCATGGGCAGCTTCATGATCCTGGATCGTGCCCGTCGCAGCGGGAAGGTGGGCTGGGGCAGCGCGGCCTGGGCAGGCGCCCTGGCCACGGCCACGAGCGCGCTCGAATACCCATGTTTCTTCCTCACCCTCGGGCTGGGCCTGTTCGCGCTCTTCGCCCTCAGGCCCCGGCTGCGCGTCGTGGGCTTTGTCCTCGGGGCGCTGCTCCCGATGGCCGCCGTGATGCACTTTCAGCTGCACGCCTTCGGCAACGCGCTGACTCCGGGCCATCACTTCGTCGAGAACCCAGCCTTCCGGGCAGGACACGCCGTGGGCTTCTATGGCGCCCAGACCTTTCACTGGGACGGCGCCCTGCGCCTGCTCTTCGATGAACGCCTCGGCCTCTTCGCCACCAGCCCCTTGCTCATCCTGGGCCTGCCCGGCACCTGGCTGCTGCTTCGTCGCAGGGACACGCGCGCCGGGACCCTCTGCCTCTTCGGCACGGGCCTACTGCTCTACATCTTCATCTGCTTCATGAACATCTGGCACGCCGGCTGGTCGATCGGGCCGCGCTACCTGGTGGCGCTGATTCCCTTTTTCGCCTGGACGACGCTCGTCATGCTGGACGCGATCTACGCCCGTCGACCCGTGCTGGCCTCGTCGCTCGCGCTGGGAGGGCTCGCCGCCTCCATGGTCGCCGCCGGCATTCCGTCGGCCTACTACCCCCACCTTCCGGACGAGCTCAACTGGCCGCTGACGCAGCTCTTCTCCGTCCTGATCGCCCATGATTACGCGCCCCGGAACGCCGGAAACCTGCTCGGAGTCTTCGGCAGCCTGTCCATGCTGCCGGTCGCCGCGCTCTTACTCGGCGCGTTGATCTGGGCCGCCCGGCAGCCTGGCGAGTCCAGGCGCTGGTCCGCGCGCGTGGTCGGTCCCGCGCTCGTCGCAGGCCTCTTGCTCGCGCCCCACCTCATCATCCCGCGAGCGCTCGACGCCGGGGCCGATCCCGGAGCGCGCCGGATGGTCGCCTTCGTGTGCGAGCACTGGTCGCCCGAAGGTCACGACAAGGCTACGCGCCTGCGCGACCACATCCTCGCCCTCGGACCTGCATCCACCCGCGAAGACAGAACACGCCTGTCCCAGCTCTACCGCGAGGAAGGTCGCGACCAACTCGCGGATGCCGCAGCACGGTAGACAAGGCGCTGACGACCTCCCGACGGCGTGGTAAGCAGCCCGACGATGGACCTCTCCGAGCGCCCCGAGAACACGCTGAGACGCCACCCATGGGAGGTGGCGCGCGCTCGGTTCTTCCTGGACCTGCTGCCGGATCGGCCCGGACGCGTGCTCGACGTGGGCGCGGGTGACGCCTACTTCGCCAAGCGCGTCGTGGACGAGCACCCGACTGCCGAGGTGACCTGCCAGGATCTCCTGTACACGGACGAGGAGCTCTCGAGCTTCGCGGCGGGCTCTCCACGCGTGCAGTTCTCGCGCGCTCTGCCCGACGGCGAGTTCGACACGATCATGCTGCTCGACGTGCTGGAGCACGTGCCGAACGACGTGGAATTCGTCCGCGAGCTGATGCCTCGCCTCGCCCCCGCGGGGAAGCTCGTCTTCAGCATCCCGGCCTGGCCCGTGCTCTTCTCCTCCCACGACCGCTCGCTGGCCCACCACCGCCGCTACACGCCCGCGAGCGCCAGGCAGGTGCTCGCGGAGGCGGGGCTCACGCCCACGAGCTCGGGCGGCCTCTTCCACTCGCTCCTGGCCCCACGCGCCCTGCAGGTGGGTCTGGAGCGTCTGACCAAGCGCGAAGGCGATACCCACGATCTGGGTTGGCGCGCGGGGCCCGTGGTCTCGACCCTGGTCGACGGC
This sequence comes from Myxococcales bacterium, assembly GCA_009992505.1. GTDB lineage: Bacteria > Myxococcota_A > Polyangia > Polyangiales > Houyiibacteriaceae > JAADHO01. Next base: position 4,530 of record JAACVI010000050.1, on the reverse strand, counting down.
GCTCTCTCGCTCGACACCCGTCTGAGCCGACTGCTCTCGCGCGCGTCCCTCGAATTGCCCGGCCTCAGCTGGTGGGCGGTCTGCACTCGAAGCACATCAGGCGGATGAGCCGATGCTGAGACGACGCGGGCCCAAGCCCCCGAGCGACGCGCGACATCCAGAGGACGCCGAGGCGCCGACACGTGCGCTGAGCTGGACCGCCAGCGGCTGGTCCTTCTCCAGCTCGGCGGCCTGGGTGCTGGTCGCGGCGGGCATGGGCGACCTCATCTACGGGCAGGTCAAGGCCCAGGCGGGCTGGACCGGCGTGCGCGACGCGCCCATGGCGCTGCTCTACCTGGTCGCGCTGCTCCTGCCCTTCGCGCTCGTCCTGGGGCTGTCCCTGGCGAGCCTCGGCTATCTGCTGAGGAACACGCCGTGGCTCGCGCCGCTGGTCACTCGTCTCGGCTCGAGGCGCGAGATCTTCCGACCCAGCCGCCGCGGCTTCGCCACCGCGCTCGCCGCCGGCGCGGGGTTCGCCTTCGCCTTCGTCGCGCTGTGGCGTCTGGCCAAGCACTTCGCCACCCACTACCACGACGCCTCCCTGGCCGCGGCGGCCATGGCCGCGTCAGCCCTGGGGGTGATGGCATGCGCCACGCTGCTCACCGCCGCCCTGGCGTTGATCCTGCGCCCCGTGGCCCGCCTGCTCGGTCGCTTCGCCTGTGTGGGCGCCGCCCTGGCCTTGATGGCGGGCACGCTGGGCGCGATCATCGCGCACGTCTTCCATCGCCTGCCGGCGCTGCTCGAGCTGGTCGGCCCCTTCCACCTCGGCCTCGGCCTCGGTGGCGTGCTCTGCTTCTTCGCGCTCAGCCTGTGGCGCCGCCGCGGCCGGGTCGCCTGGGACCACGCGGGCCGAGCCCTGGGGCTGCTCGGGCTCTTCGCCGCCGGCCTGCTCGTCTTCACCGGCATGACCTATGGCGCGAGCCACGGCGTCCGCACCCGGGTCGAGCGCCGCACGGGGCTCGGCCTGAAGCTCGTGCGCGGTTACCGCACGCTCACCGATCGGGACCACGACGGCTTCGCCTTCGCCTTCGGCGGCGACGACTGCGACGACGGGAACCCCGACATCCATCCCGGCGCGCCCGACGAACCCGGAGACGGGATCGACGCGGACTGCTTCGACGGCGACGGCTCACCCGAGGTCGACGACAGCAACGACGGAGCCTACGGCGCGCATCCCGCGGGCTTGCCCGCCCATCCGAACATCCTCTTGATCAGCGTCGACGCGCTGCGGCCGGATCACCTCAGCTTCGACGGCTACAATCGCCCAACCTCGCCTCACCTCGACACCTTCCTGCGGCAGTCGGTGGTCTTCGATCAGGCGCTCGCCCAGTCCACGCGCTCCATGCTCTCGATCCCGTCGATCTTTACCGGCCACTATCCTTCCGAGATCGCCTTCGGCCCCGAGTACCTCTGGCCGACCCTCGAGGCCTCCAACGAAACCCTGACGGAGAGCCTGGCCCACGCCGGCTACCGCACCTCGGTCGTCATGGGCACGGGCTACTTCGAGCGCGTGCAGGGCTTCTTCCAGGGCTTCGAGCGCAAGGCCCTGTCGCGGGACTATCACCCACCGCGCCCCTGGGTCGCCGACCACGCCATCACCGAGCTGGCGGCGCTGAAATCCGGGGGACACCCCTTCTTCCTCTGGGTGCACTTCTTCAACGTCCACCAGCCCTACCTGCGAGACGGAACGCGCTCGCGCTTCGGTCCCGGCTCCATGGCCGCCTACGACACGGAGATCACCTACGCCGACACCGAGGTGCAGCGCCTCCTGGCCTCGCTGCACGACCAGGGCCTGGACGAGAACACGGTGGTGGTGCTCGCCTCCGATCACGGCGAGGCCTTCGGGGAGCACGGCGAACAGTTCCACGCCAACGCCCTGTACGACGAGGAGCTGCGCGCCACCCTCGCCATCCGCGTCCCGGGTGTCGCGCCCCGCCGCATCGCCGAACCCGTGGGGCTCTTCGATCTCACGCCCACCTTGCTCAACCTGGCCGGAGTGCCCATGCCGCACGAGACGCCCTCGCGCAGCCTGCTGCCGCTGCTCGACGGACACGGCCACCTACCCGCCGATCGCATGCTCTTCGGCGAGCTGATGCCGGATGGGCTCTATACCTACGATCAAAAGACGATCCGGCACGATGGGCTGAAGCTCATCTGGTGGGTCAATGACAACAGCTCCCAGCTCTTCAATCTCCATGACGACCCCCACGAGCAGCACGATCTCTTGAGCGCGGACCCCGATCAGGCGCGCGAACTGCTCGGCCTGCTGCGCGCGTGGGTGGGCCAGGCGAGCCGGCCGGAGAACCGCACGGACCGCGTGATCGCCGAGGCGCGCCTGCCGGAGGCGCCCACCCACATCGGGCATCGCCTCGACCTGCGCGTGCCCGGACACTTCACCCTGCTCGGCCTGGACGAGCCCCGCGCGAGCTACCGCTTCGGCGACCGCATCGCCATGACCTTCTACTACCAGGTGGATGAGGAGACGACGGACGATCTCGTCTTCCACGTGCGCATCCTCGGCCCCCCCGGCTACGTCGTGCCGCGCCACTTCGAGGCCTTCCACTCGCCGCTGAACGGGCGCTACCGCACCAACCAATGGAAGGCGGGCGAGTTCCTGAGGGATCCCGTCGAGCTGGTGATGCCACCGGATCTGCGCCATCCCGTGCACCTCGCGCTGCACCTGCGCGTGTTGAGAGGAGGACAGCCCATCGCCTTCTCCGACGGTCGCACGGAGATCCCCCTCGCCGAAGTGGACGTCCACTGAAGCTCGCGGCCAAGAGCAGAAAGCCTCCGCTCTGGGCCCTGGGGGCCCTGCTGGCCGCCTTCGCCTATTGGAGCCCCGCCCTCTGGCATCTGCGCGAGACGGGCTTCGGCGATTGGCGCGTCTTTCATCACCAATGGGAAGCGGCTCGCGTCGCGCTGTTGCGCTACGGCGAATTCCCCGTCTGGGATCCCTGGCATTGCGGAGGAGTCTTCCTCTTCGGCGATCCGCAGGCGCAGATCTACTCGCCCCTCTATCTCGCGCTCTTCCCGCTGGGCACGACCGTCGGGCTCAAGATCTTCATGATCCTGCACGCCGCGGCGGGCTTTGGTGGCGCCTACCTCTTGGCGCAACGCGAGCTGCGCCTGGGGCGCCTGGCCTCGAGCCTGACGGCGCTGTTCTGGGCGGGCTCGGGCTTCTTCGCCTGGCATCTGTCGGGAGGCCACGCGGCCTTCGCCCCCTTCTACCTCGCGCCGCTCGTCGTGCTCGCCTTCCGGCGCTCGCTGGTCGATTGGCGCGCCTCGGCCTGGGTCGCGCTCTTGATGGTGCTGACGCTGCTCGAGGGAGGCGTCTATCCCTTCCCACTCTTCGTGCTGCTGCTTGGCTTCGAGGCCGCCCTCGCCTGCCTGAGCTCGGTCGATGGGGCGAGGCTCGGTCAGCGCCTGCTGCGCGTGTTGCGCTCGGGCGCGCTCTCCGGCGGCCTGACGCTGCTCGCCGGCGGCTTCCGGCTGCTGCCCATCCTGCACACGATGCAGCAGTACCCGCGGCCCACGCCGGGCACGGACTCGCTCTCGTGGCGCGAGCTGGTCGCGATGTTCGTGGACGCGGACCACGTCTACCGCTGGCCGGGACACACCTACGTCTGGGGCGAGTACGGCACCTATGTCGGTTGGCTCGCCTTCGGTCTGGCCCTGCTCGGCCTGGTGATCTGCCTCGTCCCGCGCGGCGCGAACCCCGAAGGCAGAGGACGCATCCTGCTGGGCACGCTCGTCTTCTTGGGCTTCACGCTCGGCGCCGGGGGGCCGTTCTATCCCTGGACGCTGCTGCACCATCTGCCCGTGTGGGATTCGCTGCGCGTGCCTTCGCGCTTCGCCGTGCTCGGCTCGCTCTACCTGGCTCTGGCCGCGGGCGTCGCCCTCGATCGCCTGCTGCGCTTCTTCGACGCGCGCCCAGGGAAGCTGCGTCACGTGACGAAGCCGCTGGGACTCCTTCTGCTCACCGCGGTCGCCGCGCAGCTCTACGTGGGCAACGCGCCTCAGATCGATCGCTGGCGTGGCGCGCCCCTGCCGGAGGTGAGCCAGGACGCGAGCTACCGCGTGGTGTCGCCAGCGCGCTACGCCGAGTGGGAGCGCTTCCCCGCGCAGAACCTGGGCAACGCCGGCTGCTACACGGGCATGGAGGGCTACCACACGGCGCCCGGCCTCTGGCTCGGCCCGGAGCTCGCCCGCAGCCGCCACGGACAAGTGCTCTCGAGCGCGATGACGAGCGCCACGCTGACGGCACGCGTGGAGTTGCGCCAACCCGGCGAGGTCGCGTTCAACCAGACCTGGGCGCCCGGTTGGGAGTCGAGTGAGGGAGAGATCGCGCCGGGACCGCGCGGGCTGTTGACCGTGCGAGAGCTCGCCGCGGGGACGCACGACCTTCGTCTGCGCTACCGGCCGAGCGAGTTCACGCTCGCGTCGTGGCTCCTCGTCGTCGGGTTCTTGGCCCTCTGTGCCGTGGGGCTCTGG
>JAACVI010000231.1 GCA_009992505.1 Myxococcales bacterium | reverse complement strand
ATGGATCGGCGCAGGAAGGCCAGTTTATTTCCCGGCGGACGCTAAATCGATCGGGCCTGCTTCAATGGACGGGCCCGACGAAGGGCTCGTCCACGATCACGGAGTCCTCTTCGTGACCGATGGGCACGACCCGGACGTGGGCCCGCAGGCGCGGTTGGAGCGAGGCCTCCGGGATGGACACCATCACCGGGATGTGCCTGCTCGCCAGCGAGCCCAGGGTGATCTCGGGGATCGGGAAGACGTAGGTCAACGCGTCGCCGTGGATGCCCTCGAGCCGGAACGTGGTCGCGTCCGAGTACTTGTTGACCAGGTGGAGGTCGAGCGTGTTGCGGACCTCCCCTTCGGTCGTGGCGAAGGGTGCACCGCGCGGCCTCAGCAGGTTCGCTTCGAAGTTCGTGTGGCTGTGGAAGGCGACGCTCGCGGCCACGAGCCCGACGAGCCCGAGCACGGCGTAGAAGGCGAGACGTGGACGCCAGAAGCGCCTGGGCTTGCCCGCGAGACCCAGGAGCGAGTCGTAGCGGACGAGCCCCGGCTTGCGCTTCACCTTCAGCATGATCTCGTCGCACGCGTCGACGCAGGCCGCGCAGCCGATGCATTCGATCTGCAGGCCGTTGCGGATGTCGATGCCCGTCGGACAGACCTTCACGCAGCGCCCGCAGTCGATGCAGTCGCCAGCGCTCGTGTCCTTGACCTTGCCACGCGGCTCACCGCGCGCGGTGTCGTAACCGATGACCAGGGAGTCGTCGTCCGTGAGCACGGATTGCAGGCGCCCGTAGGGGCAGACCACCAGGCAGAGCTGCTCACGGAACCAGGCGAAGTTCGCGTACAGCAGCACGCTCATCACCGCGACCCAACCGAAGGCCTCGGCGTGCTCCGCCGGCGAGTGCATGACCATCTGCGTCAGCGCGGGTAGCGAGACGAAGTAGCTCAGAAAGACGTGAGCCAGGACGAGCGAGACCGCCGCGAAGAGCAGGTGCTTGACCAGCTTGCGCCAGATCTTGTCCACGTTCCAAGGCCCCGCGTTGCGCCGGATGCGACGCTCGCGCGGCCCCTCGAGGATGCGCTCGATGCGACGATAGACGCCCTCGAGGAAGACGGTCTGGGGGCAGGTGTAGCCACACCAGATGCGCCCCCAGGCGGTCGTCACCACGATCAGGGCGAAGCCGACGCCCGAGAGGATGAAGAAGCTGAGCCAGAAGTCTTGGGCGTTGAAGGTGCGCCCGAAGAGGAAGAACTGACGATGCTCCACGTCGAGGAAGAGCACGGGGTGCCCACCCATGTGGATGAAGGGCACCGCCACCAAGAGGATGATCAGGAACGCGAAGATCAGATCCCGACGGAAGGTGAAGCGGCCTCTCACATCCGCCGGCTGAACGAACTTCCGGCTGCCATCGCGGCTGAGGGAGCCGCTTGGCTGCGCCTCGAGATCCTCGTGTTCTTTGGTCATGACTCCTTGGGGGCGTGCCCGCGCGCGCCCTACTCCTCCGTGGCTTCGTTGGACCCTGAGCCCTCGGCGGTCGGTTCGCCATCCGCGTGCTCCGCGTGGTCCGCCGGCTCGGCGTGCTCCGCGTCGTCGCCATCCGCCGGAGCCGCCGCCGCGCCGTCCAGCACCTCGGCAGGCTCCTGCACACCCGCGTCCTCCACGGCACCCTCGGGTGCGTAGAGTTCGCCCTGCGCTTCCTTGCCCTCCACGTTGGTGTTGCGGATCGAGAGGATGTAGGCCACCGCGTGGTTCACGGCCTCAGCGCCCAGGCTCGGACCCCAAGGCGGCATGCCCTTGGCGGGGTATCCCTGGGTGATCGTCAGGTGGATGTCCATGGCCGACCCGCCATGAATCCAGTAAGCGTCCGTGAGGTTGGGGCCGATCTTCCCCTGCGCCATCTGGTCGTGACAGGCGACGCAGTTGGCTTCGAAGACCGCGCGTCCGGCGGCCACGGCCTCGGCGTCCTCGCCCATGGCCACCAGCTGCTCGGGCGTGACCTCGGGAGCCGCCGCAGCCTCGGCTGCCATCTGCTCGTCGTAGGCGGCTCGGCCGAGGGGCGCTGCGGCGTAGGCCTCGTAGTAGAACCAGTAGCCGATGGCAAAGACGATGGCGCCGTAGAAGATGGCCAACCACCACAGGGGGAGCTGGTTGTCCGCCTCCTCGATGCCGTCGTACACGTGGACGATGGCTCCCTGAAGCTCGTCGTGTCGCTTGATCTCAGCCATGGTCATCCTCCAAACCAGCGAACGCTTCCGCCGGTTGCGCGTCCTCGAGGGGCAAGTTGGCCAGCGCCTCGATCTCATCCTTGTCCATCATCAGCGCTCGAATCGTCACCACCGTGAAGACCACGGCGAAGATCAGGAGCGCGGCCACGGCGAGACTCACCGCGGGGCTGTCTGCCAGGAACTCTCGGGCGAAAACAGCGATCATCGGACGCCTCCTTCGACAGCGGAGGCCGTCGCGTTGGCCGCTGCGGGGGATTCACCCACAGCGGTCGTGTTCTTGCCGATGCGTTGCAGGTAGGCGATGAGCGCGACCATCTCGCTGTCCGGCGCGACCCCGGCCTGGCCCTGCTCCGCCAGGTTCGCGGCGATGACCGTGCCTTGAGCGCGCTCCGCCGTGGCGGAGGCCCCGATCTGCTCCGCGGTGTAGGGCACACCCACGGAGCGCATGCCACGCATCTTGGCGGCGGTGCCGTCGGCATCGATCCGAGCGTCCTCGAGGAACGCGTAGGGCGGCATGATCGAGCCTTCGGAGATCTGCCGTGGATCCATCATGTGGCGGTAGTGCCAGATGTCCGAGTACTTGCCGCCGACGCGCGCGAGGTCGGGACCGATGCGCCGTGAACCCCACTGGAAGGGACGATCGAAGGCGCTGTCCTGCGCCTCGGAGACCGCGCCATAGCGCGCCGACTCCCAGGTGAAGGTGCGGATCATCTGGGAGTGGCAGGTGTAGCAGCCCTCCCGGACGTAGATGTCACGCCCCTCGAGCTCGAGCGGCGAGTAGGGCGTGTTCTGGATGCTGGTCGCCTCGGGTGAGGTGATCACGGTTGGGATGATCTCCGCGACACCACCCACCAGGATGGCGATCACGGTGAACACGCTGAACGCGCCCGCGCGACCTTCGAGCATGCGGTGCCAGGTCGGCTTGTCGTCGCTGCGGCCCTTGGCCGTGAGGAAGTAGCCACCAATGGCGACGAGAACCGCGAGCACGATCACCGCCATGGCGGGGAGCGCGTCGAGGAAGCCTGCCACCAGCATCAGCGTGACGACGACGGCCGAGACCAGCGCCGGCTTGCCGAAGAGCAGATCCTGCCAGGAGCTCTCCTTCGGGAGCTCCTCCGCGGGCACCTCGACCGTGGTCTCGGTCGCCGTGCCGAGGCGCGCGGTCATGATCAGGTTCCAGGTCATCATGATGAGCCCGATGACGTAGAGAGAACCGCCCACGAGGCGCGTCCAGTACATCGGCTCGAGCTTGATCAAGGTCTCGATGAAGTTCGGGTACTCGAGGCCGCCTCCGGGCTGCTCCGCGCGCCACATCAGGCCCTGCGTGATGCCCGCCACCCACATCGAGACGACGTAGAGCAGGATGCCGACGGTGCCGATCCAGAAGTGGTAGTTGGCCGCGGCCTGGGAGAAGAGCTTGCGGCCGTACAGCCTGGGAACGAGCCAGTAGAACATGCCGGCGGCCATGAAGCCGTTCCAGCCCAGGGTGCCGGCGTGCACGTGACCGATGATCCAGTCCGTGTAGTGGGCCAGACCGTTCACGCTGCG